>NZ_JBMKJI010000004.1:0-235722 GCF_049237025.1 Enterobacter cloacae complex sp. SYL001
GCCCTCACCCCGGCCCTCTCCCACAGGGAGAGGGAGAAAACACAACCCGTAGGCCCGTGCAAGCGTAGCGCCGCCGGGCGAATCAGGCAACGCTGCGGCCTTATGCCCTCACCCGGCCCTCTCCCACGGGGAGAGGGAGAACACCGGCGCCATTTCATTGATTTTTCACCCCGAAAAAGGTACGTTTTCGCCTTCATTCCAGCGTGGACATGCCAGCATTATGCCGATTATTCAGTCTGTTGAACGTGCGTTGCAGATCCTCGACCTGTTCAACGAGCAGGCCACCGAGCTTAAGATCACCGACATCAGCAAACTGATGGGGCTGAGCAAGAGTACCCTCCACTCGCTGCTGAAAACCCTGCAGCTTCACGGCTATATTGATCAGAACCCGGAGAACGGCAAATATCGCCTCGGCATGAAGCTGGTTGAGCGCGGTCATTTCGTCGTGGGCTCCATCGATATTCGCCAGAAGGCGAAAGGCTGGCTGACGGAGCTGTCCCAGCGGACCGGGCAGACCACCCATCTGGGGATCCTGGACGGTCGTGAAGGGGTCTATATCGAGAAGATTGAAGGCAAGCTGGCCGCCATAGCCTATTCGCGCATTGGCCGCCGCCTGCCGGTTCACGCCACCGCCATCGGCAAGGTGTTGATTGCCTGGCTGGGCGAGGCCGAGCTGAACACCCTGCTGGAGGGCTATCAGTACACCACCTCTACCCCTTCCACCCTCGCCTCCCGGGAAGCGTTAATGACTGCCCTGACGCAGACCCGCGAACAAGGCTATGCCCTGGACAGCGAAGAGAACGAGCAGGGCGTGCGTTGCGTGGCGGTGCCGGTGTGGAACCACGAATCCCGCGTGATTGCCGCCCTGAGCCTGTCGACCCTGACCTCGCGCGTGGACGATGCCGAGCTGGCTAATTTCCGCGAGCAGCTTCAGCAGGCCGGGCTTGAGCTCTCACGCGCACTGGGCTATACCGGCTCGTAGGTGAAGTAGTCGAAGTCCGCGTGGCAGCCGTCGCCGCTGATGTCCTCGCAGTGCAGTCCCACAAACGCGCCGGTGAAGAAGCCGCGTCCGCCGATGTAGTCGTCCGACAGCTTCCACGCCTCATACGTCACCGGCACGGCGTGCCACGTCTCGCCGTCGAACGAGTAGCTGTAGCGGTAGACCAGCGTATCCACGTCCACCCTTAGCCATACGCTCTCGGCCTGTTCCGGCACCGGAATCGGCTGCTCGTGCAGCGGCCACGACGGCACGTTGTGGTCGAGCTGAATAACCTTAATCGTTCTGCCCTGCCCCTCCTCGTAATCCACAAAGCAGTAGCTCCAGTTTTTGCTGTTGTAGTAGCAGGTCAGCCCCGCGCTCTGCTGGAAGTGGACCGGCGAGAACTGCATCCGCGTCTCGGCCCGGAAGGTGAAATGCTGCCAGCGGCGCGCCACGGTCGACTGAGTAAAGGTCGAGTTGAGCGAGTCGTTGCCGTAGAGCCGTAAGTAGCCCGGGCGGGCGGTAAGCGAGCCGAGGGTATCGTCGAACGGAATGCGCAGGGTCTGCAGTTCCGGGTCGAGCGAACTGGCGTCGAAATCGTCCCGCCAGATGCCCGGAACGGCTACAGGCTGCTCCGCCATCTGCGGGCCTTTCAAGGTCAGCTGCGCGTGCCTGCCGCCTTCCACGTACGGCCAGCCGTCGCGCCATTCAATGCGGGCGATGCCGGTCTCGCGCCCCAGCGGGCAGTAGCCGCGCCCGCCGGAGGCCAGCAGCGGCACGCCGGGCAGGCGCAGCGGGCGGCTGGTGAGGTAGGCCATATACCACTCCCCGGTGTGGGTCTGCAGCAGCGAGCCGTGGCCGCTCTTTTGCAGCGGGTTCTCCGGCAGGTGCCAGCTGGTCATCATCGTCACGTCCGGGTGCAGCTCGTACGGCCCGTCGATGGTTTTTGCGCGCAGCACCACGACGGCGTGCTCGTAGCTGGTGCCGCCCTCGGCAACCATCAGGTAGTACCATCCCGCGTGGCGATAAAGATGCGCCCCTTCGGTGTAGCAGAGCGGCGTGCCGGTAAACAGCGTTTTGCGCTCCGGCGAGAGCGTGCCGGTCTGCGGGTCAAACTCCTGCATCACAATGGTGTTGTGCGGGTTGCTGTGGTGGCGCGGCCCCCACGGGCGGTAGAGGTAGTATTTGCGGCCATCGTCGTCGTGGAACAGGGAGGGATCGAACCCGCCGTTGCCCATCGGGATCGGCTCGCTCCACGGCCCCTCGATGGACGGCGCGGTGACGAGAAAATTGCGGCCGTTTTTCCACGGCGAGTCGACAATCTTCACGTCGGTGTAGAGCAGCCAGAACCTCCCGTCGGCGTAGCTCAGGCACGGTGCCCAGATGCCGCCGGAGTCCGGGTTGCCCTTCATGTCCAGCATCGACACGCGGTCCAGCGGGGTGCTGACCAGCGACCAGTTTTTCAGATCGCGGGAGTGGTAGATGCGCACGCCCGGGAACCACTCGAAGGTCGAGGTGGCGATGTAGTAGTCCTCGCCCTGACGGCACAGGGACGGGTCCGGGTTGAAGCCGGTGAGTATCGGGTTAGTAATTTCCATGTTGCCTCCGGTTAATGGGATGCGGCTGTCGCAGCGTCGGGAACGGCCTCGCCCTGCGACGCGCGGTGCTTGATCAGCTGCTGGCTGATGGCCTCCACGCGGGCGTCGGTGAGCTTGTAGAACGAAAGCATGATGAACATGCCCGCGTAGAGCACCACCGGCACCACGCAGAACAGAATTTTGATGGTGGTCAGCACCTCGACCGGCTGCACGCTGCTGCTGGCGGAGTAGTTCACCCAGGCCAGGATCCAGCCCACCACCGCCCCGCCAATCGCCAGGCCAATCTTCAGGCTGAACAGGTAGGTGGAGAACACCAGCCCGTCGAGGCGGCGTCCGCTGCGGCTCTCCTCGTAATCCACCACGTCAGGGGCCATCAGCCACTGCAGCGGCGTGGTGGTGTTAAAGACGAACAGGAACAGAATGTTGAGGGCAAAAATCAGCGCGATGTGCTCCGCCGGGGTGACGAAAATCAGCAGGCTAATCAGCGAGTAAGCGACGATGATCCACTTGAAGGCGGTAACGCGGTCGAACGGCCCAGCAGACGGGAGGAGCAGAGCGAGCCGAACATGGTGGCAAGGCTGCCGTAGAGTAAAAACTGGGTCGCCATCTCCGGGTGATCCATCACGTATTTCACGAAGTAGAGCGTCGCCCCGCCGCGCACCACGTTGGAGCAGGTCGCCATCATCTTGAAGGCACACATGATGCGCCACTGGCTGTTGCCCAGCAGCAGCTTAAGGTCTTTCGCCACTGACGAACCCGGCTGCACCTCAAAGGTGTAGCGCTCTTTGGTGGTAAAGAAGCAGACGTAGAGCAGCACCACGCCGCTCAGCCCCAGCACGCACATGGCGCCGAAATAACCCACCTGCTCGTTGCCTTTGCCAATGATGCTGACCAGCGGCAGCGCGATGCCGCTGATGGCGAGCGACCCCGCGGCGGCGAGGAAGAAACGCCAGGACTGCAGGGCGTGACGCTCTTTCGGGTCGGCGGTAATGACGCCCGGCATGGCGCAGTACGGGACGTTAACGAAGGTATAGACCAGAGTCAGCAGAATATAGGTCACGCAGGCGTAGATGATTTTGCCCTGCGCGGAGAAGTCCGGCGTGTAGAAGGTCAGCATGCAGACGATGCCGAACGGGATGCGCCCCACAGCAGGAACGGGCGAAACTGGCCATGCCGCGTGCGGGTGCGGTCTACCAGCAGCCCCATCAGCGGGTCGGTCACGGCGTCGAGCACGCGGGAGACTAAAAACAGCGTCCCCATAATGCCCGCGGAGAGGCCAAACACGTCGGTGTAGAAATAGGCCAGCAGGAACATCGTGGCCTGCCAGACGAAGCCGCAGGCGGTGTCACCCAGCCCGTAGCCAATTTTGTCTTTCATGGTTAATTGCGTCATCAGAATTACACCCTTATGTAGTGTGCTGAATTACAACATCGTGTTAATGGAGTGTAATGAGCTGTTCAATTAACCAGCAATGGTCATATCTTATTTCTGAATTACGTTATTTCGCTTTTGTGACGTCAACGATATATCGCAACTTATTGTTTAAATTAGTAAATTACAGACACGTAAAAACCGCCCGCGGACTATTTTCCGCAGACGATTGTCTCTCACAAAATAATTAAATACCGAGCGCTTTTTTACCGGCGTTAATTACCTCAATGATTTTATCGGTGTCATAAATACAGCCTTTCCAGGTGCCGCCGCTCACCGACTGCAGTGCCGCCCACAGCCGGGTATCGTCCGGCAAAAAGTCGTGAGCGTGCAGGTCCGGATGCACCTGCCGCCGTGCCAGCTCGCGCGCGCCCTCTTCCGGCGTCAGCGGGTTGTCCGCGGTACCGATAAAGTTTACGCTGCCTGTTAATGTCAGGCGGTCCACCGCAATCTCAATGATGTCGTTATCGCGCAGCTTGCCTATCGGCCCGCCCGCCAGCGCCTCCGGCGACACGTGGCCGAAACAGGCGCCCGTCGACACGCCCGAGAAGCGCGCATCGGTGATTAACGACACCGTTTTGCCCCACGAGATGTGTTTGAGCGCGGAGGTGAGCTGGTAGGTCTCCTCCATGCCGGTGCCGGACGGTCCACCGCCGATCACCACCATGATATCGCCCTGCTCAATCTCTTCCCGCTTGATGGCCCTGATCGCCTGCGCCTCCGAGACAAACACCCGCACCTGGCCGGTGTGGCGGTAAACGCCATCTTCACCGACGACCGACGGGTCGATCGCCGTGGCCTTGATCACCGATCCTTCCGGCGCAATGTTGCCCGTCGGGAAGCAGACCGTCGAGGTCAGCCCTTTCGCTTTTGCTTTTTCCGGCGGCAGGATCACGTCATCCGGCTCCACGCCGTCCTGCTCGCGCAGGCACTGGCGGAAGCGCGCCCGGCGCTCCGAGCTCTGCCACCAGTCGAGGTTCTCGCCCACCGTCTGGCCGGTGACGGTCATGGCATCCAGGTGCAGCAGGCCGAGATCGCGCAGGTGGAGCATCACCTCCGGCACGCCGCCCGCGAGGAAGGCACGCACGGTCGGGTGATAGTCCGGGCCGTTGGGCAGCACGCTCACCAGGCGCGGCACCCTGCGGTTGACGCGCGTCCAGTGTTCAACGTCCGGGATCGTGCAGCCCGCCGCGTGTGCGATGGCCGGAATGTGCAGCAGTAAATTGGTGGAGCCGCCGAACGCCGCGTGGATCACCATCGCGTTTTCAATGGCTTTATCGGTAAGGATATCGCGCGTGGTGATGCCGCGGTTATCCAGCTCGTTCACCGCCCGCGCCGACTGGCGGGCGATCTCCAGCCACACCGCCTGTCCGGACGGGGCCAGCGCGGAGTGCGGCAACGCCAGACCCAGCGCTTCGGCGACCACCTGCGAGGTGCCCGCCGTACCGAGGAACTGACACCCGCCGCCCGGCGACGCGCAGGCGCGGCAGCCCAGCTCGGCGGCCTCCTGCAAGGAGAGTTCATGGTTGGCGAAGCGCGCGCCGATGGTCTGCACCTTGCCCGCATCTTCCCCCACGGTCGGCGGCAGCGTCGCTCCGCCTGGCACCAGAATGGTCGGCAGGTCGTGCATCGCGGCCAGCGCAATCATGGTGGCGGGCAGCCCTTTATCGCAGGTTGCCACGCCGATCACCGCCCGCCGCGTCGGAAGAGAGCGGATAAGACGACGAAACACGATCGCCGCGTCGTTACGATACGGCAGGGAATCAAACATGCCGTGCGTGCCCTGAGAACGGCCGTCACACGGATCGCTGACGAAGGCCGCGAACGGGATCCCCCCGTTGCGTGTGATCTCCTTCGCTGCCGCCTGCATCTGCATGCCGATTTCCCAGTGTCCGGTGTGGTAGCCCAGCGCAACCGGGCGTCCGTCTCCGGCGCGGATGCCGCCCTGAGTACCGATAATCAGCACCTCTTTGCCGGTCAGCTTGTTGGCGTCCCAGCCCATCCCGGCGTTCTGCGTCATGCCGAACAGGTTGCCGCTGGGGGATTCCATCAGCATCTGCGGAGTCAGCGGCAGCGCGCCCTGCGGACCCGCCGCGTGGGTGATCACCGCATAAAACGCGTCGTCCTGTGGGGTGAAAATTTTCTCAATGGTCATCGTTATCGTCCGGCTCAGCAGAGCTTGAGCTGTTGTAGCAGGTTTTTCAGCTGCGCCTTACGCGGCTCGTCCAGCGGCGAGGCTGGTGGCAGGACGTGCGTAGAAATTGGACGACCGCAGAGCACGATCGCCTCTTTAATGACGTTCACAAACGGCGTATCCAGCTGATACATCTGCGGGATTTGCAGCAGGGTCTGATGATACTCAGCCGCTTTCGCCACGTCTTTATCCCGCCAGGCTTTCAGAAGATTTACCGACACCTGCGGAGCAAAGTTACCGCTGGCCGAGATCGCCCCGTCACCGCCGAGCAGCAGGGTATTAAACAGATGATCGTCGTAGCCGCAGAGCACGGTAAAGTGTGGATGGGCCGCTTTAACGGTGTGGATCATGCTGCGCAGGTGGGCGACGGAGTCGATGGTGTCTTTGATGCCGACGATGTTACTGCGCGAGTCGGCGAGGGTTTTCACCAGCGCCGGGGTCAGATCCTGCCCGGTCAGCGCCGGGAAGTTATAGAGCATCACCGGCAGCGTGACGCTGTCGGCCACCTGTTCGAAATAGCGGATCAGGTTCGCTTCCGACACTTTCCAGTAGTAAGGGTTGATCACCACGATGCCGTCCGCGCCCGCCAGCTGCGCGTGCTGGCTCAGCTCAATGGTTTCCCGGGCGTTGGTGCCGCCGGTGCCGATCAGGACCGGCACACGACGATCGACATGATCGATCGCAAACCGGGCAATGGATTTACGCTCTTCGGCGCTGAGCTGGGAGAACTCGCCGCCGCTGCCCAGGAAGAACAGGCCGTCGACGCCCGCAGCGATCAGATCGTCGATCAGCGCGGCGGTGCCCGGTTTATCGAGCTGGCCATCGGCGGTAAAAATGGTGGAGACAGGGGGAATGATACCCGTGAACAACGCGGACTGCGGCATGTGATCTCCTTGCTGAATCATTTTGTTCTATATTATAGAACAGTGTTCATTAATTTAACGATCATACTATGACGGAGAAAAAGCGCAGGTAAATGGGAGATGAGGAGGGAGTGCGGGAAGTTTAAGCTGGATCACATATTGTTCCCCTCACCCTAACCCTCTCCCCAAAGGGGAGAGGGAACTTTAACACCCTCTCCCCTTTGGGGAGAGGGCCGGGGTGAGGGGTAAGGGTTACTCCACCAGCATCTTAACAACCACTTTCCTGACCTTAGCAGGTGCACCCACCGCGCACAGCGGCTTATGCACTTCGCCCGGCCAGAACACCACAAAATCCCCTTCGCTCAGCACCACGGTTTTCTCCTGCTCGCCTTCGGGCAGGAACGCGATGTCTTTGTCCGCCAGCCAGTCGGTGTCCGGCGTGCCGTGCGGCAGGGTGCTGAAGGTCATCCCTTCCTGACCCTTCAGCACAATCTGAATATCCAGGTAACGTGCATGGTATTCAGCGCGACGCTCGGCGAACGGCTGGGTCATGTCCTCCGATACCAGATAAAACAGGCTGTTGCCGCTGATGTCGTGCTTGCCGGACGGCGTCGCGTCGGTGACGTGGGCCTTGACGTGCTCAATGGCCTGGCGCAGCTCTTCTGGTAGCCAGGACTGGAGATGATGAATATTGCCAATAATCATGATACAACCCTCAAATCAAAACATTGTTTCATTTTTATCTTTTATACGAGAATCGCCTCTCCCATACCAGCCCTTTTTAGACAAGATTTGCGCCAGCGCATGTTTATCGGAAAATGTGTTAATTCACTGTTAATTACATAAAGGCATTTATGCAGTCGTTATGCATAACCTCATTTCATAAGCTTTACGCAACTTATCTAACTCGCTGAATTTAAAACGTAACTCACAAAACCTGTTGTTGCATCACACTTTATCACTTCGGTTATTTCCTTTAAAAATCCATAATTATTTATCGATTTCTCTTAAGTGAAAAATAGTTAACTGTCATTATTGCATAGCTATTCTCGAGGAAAAATTTTATTCATTAAAATCAACAGCATAACTAAATATTTCAAAGCATGTAATTCTACAAAACAATAACAACCTCAAATATTGCCACCCGTTCCTGCTTAGCTATTCATCCCTCAACAATATGAAATTAATCATTATCTGATACGAATCATGCAATTGAAAATAAACTGCTCAATATGGGTTTTCGCGTGAGCAGCGTCACAATAACCATTATTTAAGCGCCTACTATGAATCACGAAATCAATTGAGCTTAGCCGCCATGAAATTAAACACATCACATGGCGCATGCCCTTTTTATTCTGAAAAACAGTTAAAGGAATAATTATGGAAAAGCATTACGTCGGTTCTGAAATTGGTCAATTGCGTAGCGTTATGCTACACCGTCCTAATTTAAGTCTTAAACGTTTAACGCCATCGAATTGTCAGGAGCTGTTATTTGATGACGTGCTCTCGGTTGAGCGGGCGGGAGAGGAGCATGATATCTTCGCAAACACGCTGCGCGAGCAGGGTGTGGAAGTCCTGCTATTGACCGACCTTCTTACGCAAACGCTTGATATTGCCGAAGCAAAAGCCTGGCTTCTTGAAACACAAATCTCCGACTACCGCCTCGGCCCAGCCTTTGCCAGCGACGTCCGCGGCTGGCTGGCGGATATGCCGCACCGCGAACTGGCGCGCCGATTAAGCGGCGGATTAACCTACGGCGAAATTCCGGCGGCTATTAAAAATATGGTGGTCGATACCCACACGGCGAATGATTTTATTATGAAACCGCTGCCGAACCACTTATTTACCCGCGATACCTCCTGCTGGATTTATAACGGCGTGTCCATTAATCCGATGGCGAAACCCGCCCGCCAGCGCGAAACCAATAATCTGCGCGCAATATATCGCTGGCACCCCGCATTTGCCGATGGCGAGTTTATTAAGTATTTCGGCGACGAGAATATTAATTACGACCACGCCACCCTGGAAGGCGGCGACGTATTAGTGATTGGCCGCGGGGCGGTATTGATCGGCATGTCAGAGCGCACGACGCCGCAGGGCGTGGAGTTCCTCGCCAACAGCTTGTTTAAACATCGTCAGGCCGAGCGCGTGATCGCCGTTGAGCTGCCGAAACATCGCTCCTGCATGCACCTCGACACCGTGATGACCCACATCGACGTGGACACTTTCTCCGTTTACCCGGAAGTGGTGCGCAAGGACGCCCAGTGCTGGACGCTCACCCCGGACGGACGCGGCGGTCTGCTGCGTACTCAGGAAACCGACCTGCTGCACGCCATCGAGAAAGCCCTCGGCATTAACCAGGTGCGCCTGATCACCACCGGCGGCGATGCCTTTGAAGCCGAACGCGAGCAGTGGAACGACGCCAACAACGTCCTGACCATCCGTCCGGGCGTGGTGATCGGCTACGAGCGCAACGTCTGGACCAACGAGAAATACGACAAGGCGGGCATCACCGTGCTGCCGATCCCGGGCGACGAGCTGGGGCGCGGTCGCGGCGGCGCGCGCTGCATGAGCTGCCCACTGGAACGCGACGGAATTTAAAGGAGCCATCATGGAACGAAAACCCACTCTGGTTGTGGCCCTTGGCGGCAACGCGCTGCTCAAGCGCGGCGAGCCGCTGGAAGCGGACATCCAGCGTCAGAACATCGAGCAGGCCGCCCGCACCATCGCAGGCTTAACGGAGCAATGGCGCGTGGTGCTGGTGCACGGAAACGGCCCGCAGGTCGGGCTGCTGGCGCTGCAAAACAGCGCCTACGACAAAGTCACCCCCTACCCGCTGGACGTTCTTGGTGCAGAAAGCCAGGGAATGATCGGCTACATGCTCCAGCAGGCGCTGAAAAACAATCTGCCCCAGCGCGAGGTGAGCGTCCTGCTCACGCAGGTGGAAGTGGACGCCGCCGACCCGGCGTTCAGCAACCCGACCAAGTACATCGGCCCGGTCTACAGCGAAGCCCAGGCGAAAGCGCTGGCCGCGGAAAAAGGCTGGGTGTTCAAGGTCGACGGGGCCTATTTCCGCCGCGTTGTGCCCTCTCCGCAGCCGAAGCGCATCGTGGAGAGCGACGCCATTACGGCGCTTATTCAGCGCGACCACCTGGTCATCTGCAACGGCGGCGGCGGCGTGCCGGTGGTGGAAAACGCCAACGGTTATCGCGGCATTGAGGCGGTGATCGACAAAGACCTCTCCGCCGCTCTGCTGGCGCGGCAGATCGAGGCCGATGCCCTGCTGATCCTCACCGATGCCGACGCGGTGTACCTCGACTGGGGCAAACCGACCCAGCGCCCGCTGGCGCAGGTCACGCCGGAACTGCTCAGAGGCATGCAGTTCGACGCCGGATCGATGGGGCCAAAAGTGGCCGCCTGCCGCGAGTTTGTTGAAGCCTGCAACGGCATTGCCGGGATCGGCGCGCTGGCCGACGGCGCGGAGATCCTGGCGGGCGAGAAAGGCACGTTGATTCGTAACTGAGCACCCATTTCCCCTCACCCTAACCCTCTCCCCAAAGGGGAGAGGGGACGATTACATCCTCTCCCCTTTGGGGAGAGGGCTGGGGTGAGGGGTAAGGTCTTAGACATTAATTTTAAAAAGGATTTACCCATGACCATCAACCTGAAAAACCGCAACTTCCTGAAACTGCTGGACTACACCCCGGCGGAGATCCAGTACCTGATCGATCTCGCCATCGAGCTGAAGGCGGCCAAAAAAGCCGGGCGCGAAAAGCAAACCCTGGTCGGGAAAAACATCGCCCTGATCTTTGAAAAAACCTCCACCCGCACCCGCTGCGCCTTTGAAGTGGGCGCGTTCGACCAGGGCGCGCAGGTCACCTACCTCGGCCCAAGCGGCTCGCAGATTGGCCACAAAGAGTCGATGAAGGACACCGCGCGCGTGCTGGGCCGCATGTATGACGGCATCGAGTACCGCGGCTACGGCCAGGCCATCGTTGAGGAGCTGGGCGAATACGCGGGAGTGCCGGTGTGGAACGGCCTGACCGACGAGTTCCACCCGACGCAAATCCTTGCCGACCTGATGACCATGCTGGAGCACTCTCCGGGCAAAACCCTGCCGGAGCTGAGCTTTGCTTACCTCGGCGACGCGCGCAACAACATGGGTAATTCGCTGATGGTCGGCGCGGCCAAAATGGGGATGGATATCCGCCTTGTGGCGCCGAAATCCTTCTGGCCGGAGGCCGGGCTGGTTGAGCAGTGCCGCGCCATTGCCAAAGAGACCGGCGCGCGCATCACCCTCACCGACGATGTGGAAGAAGGCGTGCAGGGCACCGATTTCCTCTACACCGACGTGTGGGTTTCCATGGGCGAGCCGAAGGAGGCGTGGGCCGAGCGCGTTAGCCTGATGAAGCCGTATCAGATTAATGCGGACGTGATGAAGGCCACCGGTAATCCGAACGTCAAGTTCATGCACTGCCTGCCGGCGTTCCACAACGAACATACCAAAGTGGGCCGCGAAATCGAGATGGCGTACGGCCTGAAGGGGCTGGAGGTGACGGAAGAGGTCTTTGAATCCCCGAACTCCATCGTCTTCGACGAAGCAGAGAACCGCATGCACACCATTAAAGCGGTCATGGTGGCGACACTCGGCGACTAATCACCGCCCGGCGCGCCGCGGGGTGCGCCGGGTTCAGGAGAACATCATGGGCAAGTTCAAATTTCCCTCCGCTTATACCATTCTCTTTTTTCTGATTGCCGTGGTTGCCGTGCTGACGTGGATTGTTCCGGCCGGGCAGTACCATATGGCGATGAACGAGGCGCTCGGCAAAGAAGTGCCGGTTGCTGGCACTTACGCGCACGTGGCAGCGCACCCGCAGGGGCTCGTCTCCGTGCTGATGGCGCCGATTGCCGGGCTGTACGATCCGGAGTCCGGCCAGGCCGGGGCGATCGACGTGGCGCTGTTTATTCTGATCATCGGGGGATTCCTCGGGATCGTCACTAAAACCGGGGCGATAGACGCCGGGATCGAGCGCGTCACCACCCGACTGCGCGGCCGCGAAGAGTGGATGATCCCGATCCTGATGGCGCTGTTTGCCGCAGGCGGCACGATTTACGGCATGGCCGAAGAGTCGCTACCCTTCTATACCTTACTGGTGCCGGTGATGCTGGCAGCGCGGTTCGATCCGGTGGTTGCGGCCTCTACCGTGCTGCTCGGCGCGGGGATCGGCACGCTCGGATCCACCATCAACCCGTTCGCCACGGTGATCGCCGCCAACGCCGCCGGGATCCCCTTCACCAACGGCATCATGCTACGCATCGCGCTGCTGGTGATCGGCTGGATCATCTGCGTGGCGTGGGTAATGCGCTACGCCCGCAAGGTGCGCAAGGATCCGTCGCTGTCGATCGTGGCGGATAAGCAGGAAGAAAATCGCGCCCACTTTCTCGGTAACAAGGGCGAGCAGTCGCTGGAATTTACCCCGGTGCGCAAACTCATCCTGGTGATCTTCGCCCTCGCCTTCGCGGTGATGATCTACGGCGTGGCGGTGCTGGGCTGGTGGATGGCGGAGATTTCGGCGGTGTTCCTCGCCAGTGCCATTATCGTCGGGCTGATCGCCCGCATGAGCGAAGAGGAGCTGACCTCAACCTTTATCAACGGCGCGCGAGATTTGCTGGGCGTCGCGCTGATAATCGGCATCGCGCGCGGTATCGTAGTGATCATGGATAAGGGCATGATTACCCACACCATTTTGCACAGCGCCGAGGGAATGGTCACCGGATTGTCGACGGTGGCGTTCATCAACGTGATGTACTGGCTGGAAGTGGTGCTGTCGTTTCTTGTGCCTTCTTCGTCCGGCCTGGCCGTTCTGACGATGCCGATCATGGCGCCCCTTGCCGATTTCGCTAACGTCAACCGCGACCTGGTGGTTACGGCTTACCAGTCGGCGTCCGGCATCGTCAACCTGATCACTCCCACCTCTGCCGTCGTGATGGGCGGGCTGGCTATCGCCCGCGTGCCCTACGTGCGTTATCTGAAATGGGTCGCGCCGCTGCTGGGGATTTTAACGGTGGTGATTATGGTGGCGTTAAGCCTGGGTGCTTTGTTGTGATTTGCCGGATGGCGCTGCGCTTATCCGGCCTACGGATCGGTGCGGTGCCACCGGTTATTTCGGGAACTGATATGGGAACTATGATGGATTACGAAGAGTACTCTCCCAAAGAGCAACTACAGCTAACGGTCTGCCAGCGTCTGATCGCGGAAAAGAGCTATCTCTCCCAGGAAGAGATCCGCCGCGACTTACAGGAGCGTGGTTTTGAGACCATCAGCCAGTCCACCGTTTCACGTCTGCTCAAGTTGCTTGGTGTCATAAAAATTCGCAATGCCAAAGGGCTAAAGATTTATTCGCTGAATCCCCAGCTGCGCCCGGCCCCCGACGCGGCGCGTACGGTCTCTGAAATGGTGGTGAGCGTGGAGCACAACAGCGAATTTATCCTTATCCATACCGTCGCCGGATATGGCCGCGCGGTGGCGCGTATTCTGGATTATCACCAGTTACCGGAAATTTTAGGTGTAGTGGCCGGGAGCAGTATTGTCTGGGTCGCGCCCCGCGTAGTGAAGCGCACCGCGCTGGTACATAAGCAAATTAATTATTTACTCAGAACGCATTAATATTCACAAAGAACCGTTTGCATTGAGTAAAGCGTGCATTAAATCGCTTGATCCCAAAAGCGAGCTGCGTATAATGCCCGACAATTTGCCGGGAGGAAGCATGGTCAAGCGTGTACGACATAACGTCTTACCGCGTCTGAAATCAGACGCTGGCCTGCCGTTTTTCTTCCCGTTGCTAAACCTATTCCCAGAGCCCCTCATTTGAGGGGCTTTTTTTTGCCCGGCGTCAGGAGATAAACATGAATCCGCTTTATCAAAAACACATCATTTCCATAAACGACCTCAGCCGCGAAGAGCTGGAACTGGTTCTGGAAACCGCGGCAAAACTGAAGGCCAATCCGCAACCGGAGCTGTTGAAGCACAAGGTGATTGCGAGCTGCTTCTTCGAAGCCTCGACCCGCACCCGCCTCTCCTTCGAAACCTCCATGCACCGTCTGGGCGCGAGCGTGGTGGGCTTCTCGGACAGCAGCAACACGTCGCTGGGCAAAAAAGGCGAAACCCTGGCGGATACCATTTCGGTTATCAGTACCTACGTTGACGCGATTGTGATGCGCCACCCGCAGGAGGGCGCGGCGCGTCTGGCGACCGAGTTTTCCGGCGGCATTCCGGTGCTGAACGCCGGTGACGGTGCCAACCAGCATCCGACGCAGACCCTGCTGGATCTGTTCACCATTCAGGAGACGCAGGGCACGCTTGAGAACCTGAACATCGCCATGGTCGGCGACCTGAAATATGGCCGCACCGTCCACTCCCTGACCCAGGCGCTGGCGAAATTTAACGGCAACCGCTTCTTCTTTATCGCGCCGGACGCGCTGGCGATGCCGCAGTACATTCTCGACATGCTGGACGAGAAAGGCATCGCGTGGAGCCTGCACGCCAGTATCGAAGAGGTGATGGGCAACGTGGATATTCTCTACATGACCCGCGTTCAGAAAGAGCGTCTGGATCCGTCCGAGTACGCCAACGTGAAGGCGCAGTTCGTGCTGCGCGCCAGCGACCTTGAAGGCGCGCGCGACAATATGAAGGTGCTGCACCCGCTGCCACGCATCGATGAGATCACCACAGACGTGGACAAAACGCCGCACGCCTGGTACTTCCAGCAGGCTGGAAACGGCATCTTCGCTCGCCAGGCGTTACTGGCACTGGTTCTGAATCGCGAATTAGCTCTGTAAGGGGAGACGACCATGACACACGATAACAAACTCCAGGTTGAAGCCATCAAGCGTGGCACCGTGATTGACCACATCCCTGCGCAGGTGGGCTTTAAACTGCTGACGCTGTTCAAACTGACCGAAACGGACCAGCGCATCACCATCGGCCTGAACCTGCCGTCGGGCGAAATGGGCCGTAAAGACCTGATCAAAATCGAGAACACCTTCCTGACCGACGAGCAGGTTAACCAGCTGTCGCTGTACGCGCCGGACGCCACGGTTAACCGCATCGACGATTACGACGTGGTGGGCAAATCCCGCCCAAGCCTGCCGGATCGCATCGAAAGCGTGCTGGTCTGCCCGAACAGCAACTGCATCAGTCATGCTGAGCCGGTTTCCTCCAGTTTCGCAGTGAAAAAACGCGCCAATGACATCGCACTCAAATGCAAATACTGCGAAAAAGAGTTTTCTCATTATGTGGTGCTGGCCAACTAATTGAGGTTGGTAATGAAATCCCGGCTGTTATAATGGCCGGGAACATTCTTAACGCTGTAATTCTGGAGAAAAAATGAGCAAAGTACTCGCGACGGAAAATGCACCAGCGGCTATCGGCCCATACGTTCAGGGCGTTGATCTGGGCAGCATGATCATCACTTCTGGTCAGATCCCGGTGAACCCAAAAACCGGTGAAGTGCCAGCCGACGTAGCGGCGCAGGCGCGTCAGTCGCTAGAAAACGTGCAGGCGATCGTGGAATCTGCCGGTCTGAAAGTGGGCGATATCGTCAAAACCACCGTGTTCGTGAAAGATCTGAATGATTTCGCGACCGTTAACGCCACTTACGAAGCGTTCTTCACCGAGCACAACGCGACCTTCCCGGCTCGCTCTTGCGTGGAAGTGGCGCGTCTGCCAAAAGACGTGAAAATTGAAATTGAAGCGATTGCCGTACGTCGCTAATTCAATTCAATTAAGAAAGGGCAGCTTAGCTGTCCTTTTTATTTCGACTATTTTTACTCTCCATATAAAATGACAAATCGCACCGTCCATTATTAAGCTTCTCCACCCGGTAATATTCTCTAATAATGGATGAGTAATGAAACTTTCAAAAATTGCACTTGCCCTCGCGACAGTGACCGTTGCATCGTCGGCATTTGCTCACGGCTATATTGAATCACCAGCCAGCCGCGCCTATATGTGTAAGCTTGGCCAAAATATTGATTGCGGCGCTGTACAGTATGAACCGCAGAGCGTGGAAAAAACTTCCGGTTTCCCGACCGGCGCTATGCCGCCGGACGGCCAGCTCGCCAGTGCAGGTATTTCCCAGTATTCTCAGCTGGATAAGCAAAGCCTGAATGCCTGGACCAAAAACCCAATAACGGCAGGCCCGCATGAGTTCGTCTGGCATCATACTGCACCGCATAAAACCACTAACTGGCGCTATTACATCACCAAACAAAACTGGGATCCAAATAAGCCGCTGACTCGCGATCAATTTGAATTAACTCCATTCTGTACGATCAACGGAAATAGTCAGGCACCAGCCGTAACAAAATCTATGACTTGCAATGTTCCTGCGCGTACGGGGTACCAGGTTATTTACGGCGTGTGGGAAATTGCGGACACCTCAAATAGCTTTTATCAGGCCATTGACGTTGATTTCGGGAATGGTGGCAACGTAACCCCGGACGAAACGCCTGCGATTGTTTCCGAATGGAGCAAAACCCTGAGCGGCCAGATTGCCGGTAATAACCTGAACGTGGGCGATAAGGTTATCGCACGCTTCTTCGACGCCAACGGTGAAGTGACCGCCATGCGTACCGAAATGACCATCGGCTCTGCTGAACAAGGCGACGCTAACCAGTGGTCTTACGATCTGGCGCAAAAGATCAACACCGCTCAGAGCGATGTCCGCGTCGGTGTTAAAGATGAAGCCGGTGACATCAGCCCGGTTCACGGCGCCAACAGCGTATTCGTGAAAGAGGGCAGCACGCTGAAATCCGTTGCCATCTCCTATGAAGAGCAAAAAGCGCAGGTGAGCGAGACCATCGCCGTTTCCGATCTGCAATACAGCAAAATCGAACATGGCAACGCGACCGTCACCTTCCACGTCAACACGCAGGGTGACGTTAATTTTGAAGCGCACGTGATGAACCACCACGGTGCGGAAAAAGGTTACCTGAAGCAGGACATGAACAACGTCAATCAGGACGTGACCATGACGCTGACTGACGTGACGGCGGGACACCATATGCTGAAATACTACGCGACCAATAAAGACGGCACGATGTTCGCCCAGGACGTGCTGAACCTGATGCTGGAAAGCGATGCGGCTGCGGACAGCACCGGCCACCACGACTTTACCTTCCCGGACAATATCGCCTCGTACAAAGCGGGCACCGTGGTACTACAGCCAAAAGACGGTAAGACCTACGAATGTAAGCCTTTCCCGTACAGCGGCTACTGCGTGCAGTACAGCCCAACCGCAAACCAGTTTGAGCCTGGCGTTGGCGCGCACTGGAAAGAGGCGTGGGTGTTGAAGAACTGAGTGGAAAAACCTTACCCCTCACCCTAACCCTCTCCCCAAAGGGGAGAGGGAACGGATCGAGCCCCCTCGCCTGGCCCTCTCTCCAAAGGGGAGAGGGTACCGATAGAGCCCCCTCGCCTGGCCCTCCCTCCAAAGGGGAGAGGGTACCGATAGTGCCCCTCGCCCCTATGGGGAGAGGGGTTGGGGTGAGGGGTATTTTTTTCTACTGATTCCGCGTCGCACGCAGCAGCGTTTCCAGCGGGTACACCGCCGCAATCACCACCTCGTCCTGGATTGTCGCCGCGTTATCCAGTTCGCTCTGGATCGACGCGATCTCTTTATCATCCAGCGTTCCCTGACGCGCCACCAGATCCGTCAGCCTCAGGCCAATCGAGGCCAGCTTGTCCACCTCCTGAATCACCGGTTTGATGGCCTTCAACTGATAGCTGTTTTCGCTCAAGGCCAGCACGTCGCTGGTGTTGTTCTGCCAGCGGTTAAAGACGTGGCGCAGCGCGTCGGCGCTCTCCGTGTCTTCCGCGTCGCTCACCAGACGATCAGCCCATTTATTCATCTGACGCACGGTCGCACTTTCCGCGTTTAGCGCGTCAGCGAGCCGGTTGAGCGGCTCAAACTGATGATAGTTTCCGGCCTGGAACTTAA
This sequence comes from Enterobacter cloacae complex sp. SYL001, assembly GCF_049237025.1. Classification (NCBI taxonomy): domain Bacteria; kingdom Pseudomonadati; phylum Pseudomonadota; class Gammaproteobacteria; order Enterobacterales; family Enterobacteriaceae; genus Enterobacter; species Enterobacter cloacae complex sp. SYL001. Next base: position 18,066 of record NZ_JBMKJI010000004.1, read on the forward strand.
GATGCTGACGGGTGTAATACTGCGCCGGTTCAAGCGCCTGGGCGAGGATTTGCAGCGGCAAGGTATCCGCATTGTTAGCGAGGCGCGTGAACTGTATCTGCTGCTGGGTATGCTGCTGTAGCCCAACCGATACCGTGGACCAGCTGTCCATCGCCTGTAGCCGGGTATACATGTTGTCGATGTCGTTGACGTCCTTCGCCGACCAAAGCCGCTCCGCCACCGCAAAGGCGCGCGGCCACAGACGGATATCCAGCACTGGCGCGACCACGTTTTCCGCCCACAGCGCGGCTTCACCGCCGAGCAGATTGGCCTCGTTCGCCGGGTCCGGCACCACCGGCGGAACGCCTTTCGGCACCTCGTCCAGACGCGTGCCGCTAATCGGGTAGCGGGCGTTACCCACCAGGAAATAGCCGCTGAGCTTATCGTTCTCAACAGAAACGACCGGACGCGTTTCACCCATCCAGGTATCAACGGTAAACGTTACCTGATTGTCGTCCCGCCACTGAATGTTATCCACCGCCCGACGCGATTTCCCGGCAAAATCAATGAATCCGCGCCAGCCAGCATCGCCTTTCACCAGCGTAAAGCTGCCTTCCACCGGCTTGCCTTTCAGACGCGGCATCGAGAAAGCCCAGCTCTGGACGCTGTCGGTGTCTGCTATCACATCCACGCCGTTCAACCCCTGCGGCACAATTTCATTGCGGTAGTGGTAGGCGGTGGATTGCGGCTGATCGAGGTAGAAACCGATAGAGAGAATGCCCTTATAGCCGTTCTGCGCCACCTGCCCCAGCGCGTCCTGTCCCTGCCAGGACTGGATCAGAATGCTTTTCGGCAGATCGGGATGGTAGATCTCATCCCAGCCAACCATCTGCCGGTGGTGCTTCTCAAGGATCTTCTCCAGCTTGCGGTTGAAATACGCCTGCAACGCATGGCTGTCCGCCAGTTTGTTGTCGCGCATGAATCTCTGGATCGCAGCGTTCGCTTTCCACTGGCTGTCGTCAACCTCATCGCCGCCAATATGCAGATACGGATCCGGGAAGATCGCCGCCAGTTCGCTGACCATCGCGTCGGCAAAGGTATAGGTCGCCTCTTTGGTGGGATCCAGCACTGGCTTAAGCACGCCCCAGTGGCGCTCCATGGCGTACGGCCCCGGCGCGCTCATCAGCTCCGGGTAGGCGACGGCAATCGCCGAGGCGTGGCCCGGCATATCAATTTCCGGCACCACGCGTATGCCGCGCTCGGCAGCGTAACGCACAATCTCGCGCATCTGCTCCGGGGTGTAGAACAGCCCATCGCTGGCAAGCTGGGTTAATTTTGGATAACGCTTCGAGGTAAAGCGCCAACCCTGATCGTCCGTCAAATGCCAGTGCAGGACGTTGAGCTTAGCCGCGGCCATGCCGTCGATCTGGCGTTTGATATCGGGTAACGGGATGAAATGGCGCGCTGAATCGAGCAGCAGCCCGCGCCACGGGAAGCGCGGCGAATCTTCAATGCTAACCCACGGAATCGAGGTGTTTTCGGCGCCGTTCTGCATCAGCTGGAGCAAGGTTTCCATGGCGCGCAGCGCGCCGAAGCGGGTGTTGGCGGAGATATTTACGCCGTTGGCGTCCACCGTGAGTTTATAGCTCTCATCGCTGTCCGGCAGCGGCTGCGGCTTCACCTTTTTAGCGATGGAAATACGGATGGTTGGCTTGTCAGGTTTTTCGGCCTGCGGCTGTAGCGTCCAGCCAGTTTGCAGGGCGATGCGCTGGCGCAGGCGGTTGACCGCATCCCCCAGATCGTCGCCGCTGACGCTCACGGTGAGTTGATTGTTAAGCACCAGCGCACCCTGCGTGGTCGGGCGTTCAACCTTCGCAGGCCAGGGCATTAAGGGAAGGTCGCCTGCCGGGGCGGCAAAGGCGGAGGCGCCGAGCATGAGCCCGGCGGTTAAGAGGCTGTACCGTAACATGAATGTTCCTTATCTGACGGGCCAAATAAAGGCAAAACATTCTGTTAACATGCGCTCAAATTGTCGTCAAGCGAATGCGCTGACGGAGATCACAGGTTGTTGAATTTGGGAGGAAAGCCAGTCTCCTCACCCCGACCCTCTCCCCAAAGGGGAGAGGGTGTAATCATCCCCTCTCCCTTCTAGGGAGAGGGTCAGGGTGAGGGTATGTTTTTACTGCCATCCATACCGACGGCTATAGAACCCTTTGACCATCTGCGTCAGCACCATGTAACCCGCGAGGATCGCCACCAGCCACGGGAAGTAGCTCAGCGGCAGCGCCTGAAGTTGCAGGTAACTTGCAAGCGGCGAGAACGGCAGCGCGATCCCGAGCGCCATCACAATGCCCGTCATCACGATCAGCGGCCATGCGGCACGGCTTTGGATAAACGGAATGCGGCGGGTGCGGATCATATGCACAATCAGGGTCTGGGACAGCAGCCCCACCACGAACCAGCCGGACTGGAACAGCGTCTGGTGTTCCGGGGTGTTGGCGTGGAACACAAACCACATCAGGCAGAAGGTCAGAATGTCAAAGATGGAGCTGATCGGCCCAAAGAACAGCATAAAGCGCCCCAGATCGGCGGGGTTCCAGCGCTGCGGCTTCTGGATCTGCTCGTCGTCCACGTTATCAAACGGGATGGCGACCTGAGAGACATCGTACATCAGGTTCTGGATCAGCAGGTGCAGCGGCAGCATCGGCAGGAACGGCAGGAAGGCGCTCGCCACCAGCACGCTGAAGACGTTACCGAAGTTGGAGCTGGCGGTCATTTTGATGTATTTGAGCATATTGGCGAAGGTGCGACGCCCTTCGATGACGCCCTCCTCCAGCACCATCAGGCTCTTTTCCAGCAGAATGATATCTGCCGCCTCGCGGGCGATATCCACCGCGCCGTCCACGGAGATACCGATATCCGCCGCACGCAGGGCTGGCGCATCGTTGATGCCGTCGCCCATAAAGCCCACCACGTGCCCTTCACGACGCAGCAGAGTGACGATGCGTTCTTTATGCATCGGCGTCAGGCGGGCAAACAGCGTGGTGCGCAGGGCAAGCTCGGCCAGCTCATCGTCGGACAGGTGCTCAATGTCGCTCCCCACCACGACGTCGCCCGCGTCCAGGCCCACTTCGTGGCACACTTTGGCCGCCACCAGCTCGCTGTCGCCGGTCAGGATTTTGACGGTGATCCCGCTCGCTTTCAGCGCTTTCAGCGCCGGCGCGGTGGTCTCTTTCGGCGGATCGAGGAATGCGATGTAACCCTCGAGGATCAAATCGGATTCATCGATACGCTGGTAGTCCCCTTCCCGCGCGGGCAGGAACTTGCTTGCTACCGCCACCACGCGCAGCCCCTGACGGTTCAGGTTATCGGTGACGCGTTTGATGCGGCGCAGCATGGTCTCATCCAGCGGCACGATCTCGCCGTTATGACGCACCTGCGTGGAAACATTCAGGATCTCCTGCAATGCCCCTTTGCAGATCAGCTGATGTACGTCCGGCTGCTCGCTGACCACCACCGACATGCGGCGCCGTTCAAAGTCGAACGGAATTTCGTCCACCTTCTGCCAGCGGCCGGAGAGCATGCGGGCAGACTCTTCATCCACACCTTCCGGCACCGCCACGTCGAGCAGGTTTTTCAGCCCTGTCTGGTAGTGACTGTTCAGCCACGCGCTGTACAGCACCCGTTCGCTGGTCTTTCCGGCGATATCGGTGTGGTTCTCCAGCACGATTTTGTCCTGGGTCAGGGTGCCGGTTTTATCGGTGCAAAGAATATCCATCGCGCCAAAGTTCTGGATGGCGTCGAGGTGTTTGACGATCACCTTTTGTTTAGAGAGTTTGACCGCCCCGCGCGCCAGCGTGGAGGTGACAATCATCGGCAGCATTTCCGGCGTTAAGCCGACAGCCACGGAGAGGGCGAACAGCGCCGCTTCCCACCAGTCACCTTTGGTGTAGCCGTTGATCAGCAGGACAATCGGCGTCATGACCATCATAAAGCGGATCAGCAGCATGCTGACGCGGCCAATGCCTTTCTGGAATGCGTTCGGCTCGCTCTCCTGCTCGCTGACGCGTCCGGCAAGCTGTCCAAACCAGGTGTTGCCGCCGGTAGCGGTGACAATGGCCTGCGCCGTGCCGCTGACCACCGTGGTGCCCATAAAGCACAGGGTGTCGCATTCCAGCGGGTTCATCTGCTGCGGATCGCGGGTCCGCGCCACCTTCTCTACGGGCAGGGATTCACCGGTGAGTGACGCCTGCGCGACGAACAGATCCCGCGCCTGGATGATGCGTAAATCCGCCGGGATCATGTCCCCCGCCGCCAGCTTCACCAGATCGCCCGGCACCAGCTGGTCAATGGGCAGTTCAATCCAGGCGTTTTCGCCGAGGTCGTTAATCACACGCGACACGGTGGCAGTATTGCTGACCATCGCTTTCAGCGCATCCGCCGCTTTGGTGGAGCGCGCTTCCTGAATAAAGTTAAGCAGCGTGGAGATCCCCACCATCAGGGCAATTACGCCTGCGGCAAAAAGATCTTCAGTGGCGTAAGAGATAATCCCGAGCACCGTCAGCAGCAGGTTGAACGGATTGCGGTAGCAGAGCCACAGGTGGACCCACCATGGAGAGGGTTTTTGCGCCGGGATCTGGTTATCGCCATGTTCCTCGCGGATTTTTGACACTTCTTGCGCGTTCAGCCCTTCCGGGTGGCCGCCAAAGGCGCGCCAGACTTCGTTTTCATCCATCGCCGCCACGTTCAGGCAGCGCTCGGTCAGGGAAGCGGGGATTTCCGCGCCCGCCAGGGTGTTGGCATTTGGCAGCGGATCGCGCGCAATCAGGCGATGTGGCAGGTGGCGGCTCAGCTGCGCGAACAGCTGCCGGGTGATATTTTTCAGCATAGTCATTCCCCCGCATCCGCAAAGGCGGACGCAGTTTTCCCGCAGGCGTGGCAGAGCCGTACCTGTCAGGCACTTAATTTATCAAGCAGGAACGTATGAACGTTGCTGCCTCACGCCGGTGAGACAGCAAAAGGCTGGCTTACCGGAAAGAAGGTTTTCTCCTGGTCAGGAGAGGTGTGGGATCGGGATCCATGTGGCCTCCGGTAAGTTAAAAATGGGATGTCGTCGCGCAGTATAAGGATTTAACCATACCTTTTGTGACTATTCGGGCGGTATGATACCCCCTCGTAAATAAACCGCACGTAAACCAGACTTTGCCCATAGCGAATTCGCAGGATAGCATTAGGCTCAACTGATTATTTTATCGTTGTTACAGGGAATACAGCATGCAGAACCGCCTTACGATTAAAGACATCGCGCGTTTAAGCGGCGTGGGGAAATCGACCGTCTCACGCGTGCTTAACAACGAAAGCGGTGTCAGCGAACGCACACGCGAGCGCGTCGAGGCGGTGATGAATCAGCACGGTTTTTCCCCTTCCCGCTCCGCGCGCGCCATGCGCGGGCAGAGCGATAAAGTGGTCGCCATTATTGTCTCGCGTCTGGATTCCCTCTCCGAAAACCTCGCCGTACAGACGATGCTGCCCGCGTTCTACGAGCAGGGCTACGATCCGATCATGATGGAGAGCAAGTTCTCGGCGCAAATGGTGGAGGAGCATCTCGGTATGCTTCAGCGCCGCAACATTGATGGCGTAGTGCTGTTCGGGTTTACCGGCCTTAAAGAGGACATGCTTAAACCCTGGCAGCCGTCTCTGGTGCTGCTGGCGCGCGACGCCAGCGGGTTTGCCTCTGTCTGTTACGATGACGAAGGGGCAATCGTGATCCTGATGCAGCGCCTGTATGAACAGGGCCATCGGCATATCAGCTATCTCGGCGTGCCGCATGCCGACATCACCACCGGCAAGCGTCGCCATGAAGCGTACCTGGCGTTTTGTAAAAAAAACAATCTCCCCGCCGTGGCCGCGCTGCCTGGACTGGGTATGAAACAGGGATATGAGCAGGTCGCCAGCGTGCTGACTGCACAAACCACCGCCCTGGTGTGCGCCACGGATACCCTTGCATTGGGTGCGAGCAAATATTTGCAGGAGCAACGCATCGGGGAGCTGCAGTTAGCGAGCGTGGGAAGCACGCCGCTGATGAAGTTCTTACACCCGGAGATTATCAGCGTTGACCCGGGTTATGCCGAGTCTGGCCGGCAGGCTGCCGCGCAGCTGATCGAGCAAATTACCGGGCGTACCGAGCCCCGTCAGATCGTTATTCCAGCCCGCCTCTCATAATTTTTTTGAATGGATTATTGTGATCTTCGCCCGATTTCGGGAACGTTCCCATTTTCGCCGTCACGTTGAAGGAGTAGGCTTGCGCACAGGTCATAACCCCTTTCACCATCTGTCATGAGGTTTCATGATGAGTAAAGTCAAACAAGCCGATATCGATCAGCTGATCGTCCTGGTCGGCGGACGCGAGAACATCGCCACCGTCAGCCATTGCATTACCCGCCTGCGCTTCGTGCTGAACGATCCGGCCAAAGCCAATCCGAAAGCCATTGAAGAGTTGAAAATGGTTAAAGGCTGCTTCACCAACGCCGGGCAGTTCCAGGTGGTGATTGGTACCGAAGTGGGCGATTACTATCAGGCTCTGCTGGCGACTACCGGGCACTCTTCCGCCGATAAAGAGCAGGCGAAGAAGGCAGCGCGCCAGAATATGAAATGGCATGAGCAGCTGATTTCCCATTTTGCGGAGATCTTCTTCCCACTGCTGCCTGCGCTGATCAGCGGGGGCTTAATTCTGGGCTTCCGTAACGTCATCGGCGATGTGCCAATGAGCGACGGCAAAACCCTGGCGCAGATGTACCCGGCGCTGCAAAGCATCTATGACTTCCTGTGGCTGATTGGCGAAGCCATCTTCTTCTATCTGCCGGTCGGGATCTGCTGGTCAGCGGTGCGCAAGATGGGCGGAACGCCCATTCTCGGAATCGTACTCGGCGTGACGCTGGTCTCTCCGCAGTTAATGAACGCTTACTTACTTGGTCAGCAAACGCCAGAGGTGTGGAACTTCGGCCTGTTTACCATCGCCAAAGTGGGCTACCAGGCGCAGGTTATCCCGGCATTGCTGGCGGGTCTGGCGCTGGGCTTTATTGAGACACGTCTGAAGCGCATCGTGCCGGACTATCTCTATCTGGTGGTGGTCCCGGTCTGCTCGCTGATCCTGGCGGTGTTCCTGGCGCATGCCTTTATCGGTCCGTTTGGCCGCATGATTGGCGACGGCGTGGCCTTCGCGGTCCGTCACCTGATGACCGGCAGCTTCGCACCGATTGGCGCCGCACTGTTCGGCTTCCTGTACGCTCCGCTGGTGATCACCGGCGTGCACCAGACCACGCTGGCGATCGATATGCAGATGATCCAGAGCCTCGGCGGCACGCCGGTCTGGCCGATTATCGCCCTGTCTAACATTGCGCAGGCCTCCGCTGTAACCGGCATTATCATCGTCAGCCGTAAGCACAACGAGCGTGAGATCTCCGTTCCGGCTGCTATCTCCGCTTACCTCGGCGTCACTGAACCGGCGATGTACGGTATCAACCTGAAATATCGCTTCCCGATGCTCTGCGCGATGATCGGCTCCGGTCTGGCGGGCTTGCTGTGCGGCCTGAACGGCGTAATGGCAAACGGGATTGGCGTCGGCGGCCTGCCGGGTATCCTCTCCATTCAGCCTTCATTCTGGCAGGTGTTTGCGCTGGCGATGGCGGTGGCGATTATCATCCCAATGGCGCTGACTACCGTGGTTTACCAGCGTAAGTTCCGTCAGGGCACGTTGCAGATTGTTTAATTCCCTTTTTCGGGGCGCAGTTGCGCCCCTTCGCATTTGCAGGAACGTACTATGAATACCCTTCCTCACTGGTGGCAGAACGGCGTTATCTATCAGATTTACCCAAAGAGTTTTCAGGATACCACCGGCAGCGGCACCGGCGATCTGCGCGGCGTAACGCAGCGCCTTGACTACCTGAAAACCCTTGGCATTGACGCCATCTGGCTGACGCCGTTTTATATCTCCCCGCAGGTGGATAACGGATATGACGTGGCGAACTACACTGCCATCGACCCGACCTACGGCACGCTGGACGACTTTGACGAGCTGGTTGCCCGGGCGCATGAACGTGGCATCCGCATCGTGCTGGATATGGTCTTTAACCACACGTCCACGCAGCACGCCTGGTTCCGCGAGTCGCTGGATAAAGCGAGTCCGTACCGTGAGTTCTATATCTGGCGCGACGGTACGCCGGATGCGCTTCCCAACAACTGGCGCTCAAAGTTTGGCGGCAACGCCTGGCGCTGGCATGCCGAAAGCGAGCAGTATTATCTGCATCTGTTCGCGCCGGAGCAGGCGGATCTCAACTGGGAAAACCCGGCGGTGCGCGCCGAGCTGAAAAAAGTGTGCGAGTTCTGGGCCGATCGCGGCGTGGACGGCTTGCGTCTGGACGTCATTAACCTGATTTCAAAAGATCAGGATTTCCCGGACGACACCATCGGGGATGGCCGACGTTTCTACACTGACGGGCCGCGCATCCACGAATATCTTCAGGAGATGAGCCGGGATGTCTTTACGCCGCGCAACCTGATGACGGTGGGCGAGATGTCCTCCACCTCGCTGGAGAACTGTCAGCAGTATGCGTCGCTCGACGGGCGCGAGCTGTCGATGACCTTTAACTTCCATCATCTGAAGGTCGACTACCCCGGCGGCGAAAAGTGGACGCTTGCGAAGCCGGATTTTGTGGCGCTGAAAACCCTTTTCCGCCACTGGCAGCAGGGGATGCACAACAAAGCCTGGAACGCGCTGTTCTGGTGTAACCATGACCAGCCGCGCATCGTGTCACGCTTTGGTGACGAAGGGGAACACCGCGTGGCGGCGGCGAAAATGCTCGGCATGGTGCTGCACGGGATGCAGGGCACGCCGTATATCTATCAGGGTGAAGAGCTGGGCATGACCAACCCGCATTTCAGCCGTATCACCGACTACCGCGACGTAGAAAGCCTGAACATGTTCGCCGAACAGCGGGCGAACGGCCGCGATACGGATGAACTGCTGGCGATTCTGGCGAGTAAGTCACGTGATAATGGGCGCACGCCGATGCAGTGGGACGCCTCGCACAATGCGGGCTTTACCGGGGGCGAACCGTGGATTGGTGTCTGCGACAACTACGAAACCGTGAACGCCCGCGCGGCGCTGGACGACCCCGACTCGGTGTTTTACACCTATCAGTCGCTGATTCGCCTGCGCAAAACCCTGCCGGTGCTGACGTGGGGGGATTATGAGGATCTCCTGCCTGACCACCCTTCCCTGTGGTGCTATCGCCGTCAATGGCAGGGGCAAACGCTGATGGTGGTGGCGAATCTGAGCCACGAGCGCCAGCAGTGGCAGCCCGCCCCCGCAGAGCGAGCATGGCAGGTGGCACTCAGCAACTATGAAGAGGTTCCCTTCCGACCCGATACGTTGCTATTGCGCCCGTTTGAAGCTATCTGGTGGGTACAGGAATAAACCTCAGGAGATACAGCATGCTGTATCTCTTTTTTTATGTTTAGCGATACGCTAAATGTACGACGATAACTTTTACAATATGGCGCACTCAAAATAAAAATAGCCTGCCAATTAAATAACCTCGGCAGGATATTATGAAAAAGACAATTATTAAAGCAACGTGTATTAGCGTATTATTATTGAGCACGCAGGGATGGTGCGGAAATACGTCCGTCGATCTTCGCTTTGGTCATAATACGCGCTCAGATGTAAATGATTCACGTATTAAGGTCATGCATCAGGCGAATAACGGTTTTTACTTTTCCGTTGAAGCCGCACAAAACCATAACGATACGTTTTTTGGTGATACCGACAGATATAATCCCGACGACAAAGGGCTAACGGAAGCGGCACAGGAAATCGAAACGCGCTGGCGTTTTGATCTGGGAAATGGTTTCGCCGTTGCGCCAGGGATGGTAACCGTCTTCACCACCAGCAATACGCATTACCGCCCTTTTATTCAGGGCTGGAAATCATTCGATAACGGTCTGAATCTCTCCGCCCGCTACCGCTATAACACCGTCAATGACGCGCACAGCGATAAAGAACTCGACGGCAGCGGTTATACCCGCCGCCAGTCACACCAGTTCGACATTTGGTTCGCGTATAACATCGGCAAATTCGGTATGTCCTACAACCCGCGCTTCCGCTGGCAGGATAACGTCGATCAGGGAACCGGGGATGACACCTACTGGGAGCATACCGTCGCATTCAACTACAAGCTCGACGACGGCTGGACGCCTTACGTCGAGCTTGTATCGCTGGATAAAACCTATATCAACGATGACGGCAACCATGAAAATGATTATGCCGTACGTCTGGGAATAGTTAAGCAGCTCTGACGGCCTGACTACACCGTATCGTGCTGTAGCAGCCTGCAGCCGATACGGTCCACGGCGCTCAACAGTTCAAGCTGACCTTCCCGCTGATACAAAGACACTGCGTTAATGTCGATTGGTAACGGCCAGCATAGCGTTGAGATCGACACCAATGTCGACCCCTGACGGGTAATCGCAATAATCTTCAACCCTTTGCGCAGCGCGTTACGCGCCATTTCAATCAGCGACTGCGTCTCCCCGGATTTACTGATCAACACCAGCGTCCCCTTCGATACCCGCGTCAGCTGGTGCATGTCATTCAAAATAAGGTGCGGCAGGCTCGCCAGCGACAAAAAGCGCGACAGGTAGTTGAGGCTGGTGAGCGAGGCTCCCCGTGCGTACAGATAGATATGGCTGGAATGCGTAAGCAACCTGGCCATTTCTGTCACAATATCATCCGCCTGTGACCCCGTGTCGGGGGCGGCAGGTGCAGGCGTAAAATGGTCGCGTAAAAAACGGTACCGAAGCTCGGTATAGCTTTTATAGCCCATTTTTTTACATACACGATTAACGGATGTTGTCGTGGTAAAGGTGTCACGGGCAATCTCTTTTGCCGATATATTAGAAATATTATATGCATGATGCTGAATGTATTCAAATATCAAACGCTCACTTCCCTGGAATGAATTCATCTATTACGCCCCGTTTAATCCCAACATGATATTAACACAACATAAAAATAGTCTCTGGAAGGCGCTTCACACATTGCATTTACGCGTATCACGATACGTAATTAGTATTAGCAAACATTAAAAACTGTTTTAGGTTCTCTTTATACTTCCCCTGTTTTCACATTCAGGGAATTATGACAATGACGAAACAAAAAGTTGTCGCGGTAACAGCCTGTCCAACAGGCATCGCACACACCTTTATGGCGGCAAATAAAATTATTGCATGGGCTAACGAGCACAATATTGAGGTAAAGGTCGAAACGCAGGGCAGCGATGGCGTTCAAAACCGCTTAACAAAACAGGATATCGCCTCCGCCACGGCCATTATTCTGGCAACTGACGTTCCCATTCAGGATGCCGAGCGTTTTGAAAACCTTCCTCACCTTCAAACCCGCACACAAGAGCTGATCAAACATACCGATCGCTATCTGCGTCGGGCGCTGGCCATGGAAAAAAACGTCACCACTGTCGCACAAGAAGACGATCTCCAGCGTTCGGCTTACCAGATTTTTATTGGCCATATTATGGCGGCCATCAGCTATATGCTGCCGGTCGTGGTGATGGGCGGGCTGATGATGGCGACGGCCAAAATTACCGGGCAGTTTATTAACATCGAACATTCGCCGTTCAGCGTGCTGGATAAAGTGGGCTTTATGACCATTAAGTTCATGTATCCCGTTTTTGCGATGTATCTGGCGTTTTCCATTGCTGGTAAACCCGCGCTTATCCCCGGGCTTATCGGCGGCATCATGTCAGACGAAGTCTATAAGCGCTTCTTTGATATCGAAGGCTTTATGCCATCCGGCTTTTTTGGTGCCATTGGTATCGGCTTTTTTGTGGGCTATCTGGTGCGCTGGCTCAATGATTCGATTCACGTCCGTCAGCAGCTCACCACCATTAAAACCATGCTTGTCGTCCCACTCATCACCGGCATTACGCTGGTGATGGTCATGGAATATTTGATCAACCCTATTTTTGGCTCACTTAACCAGCTGATGGTGGTCTTTTTTACCTCGGCAGGTGACACAGGACGCGGGTTCTATTCCGCGATGATCGCCGCAGGTACCGCGTTCGACCTGGGCGGTCCGGTCAACAAGGCGGCAGGCTCGGTCGCGCTCGGCCTGAATGGCATGAGCGAGACGTTTGATTTAACCGCCCGTGAACTCTCCATCGTGATCCCCTCCATCGGCGTCGGCTTTGCTGCGTTCCTCAACGGTCGCTTTGGATTACCGGATGTCTTTAGCCAGGAGGAGAAAACCGTCGGTAGCACCTCGTTGTTGCTGGGCGTGATTGGGATCTCCGAAGGCGCGATCCCGTTCATCCTGAAAAACCCACGTCTTATCCCGGTGTTCATGACCGGTGCCGTCGCCGGCGCGCTGGTCGCTATTACCCTTGGCGTGAAGCAGACGCTGCCTCTGCCAGCCGTCTGGGGCTGGCCGCTGGCGACTAATGTAGCGGGCTACCTGGCGAGCGTCTTTACTGGCGCATTGATTTGCGCTCTGGGCGTGCTCTATGTCAGCCCAAAGAACGCCAGATAAGGGGAACGTCATGAATCAGATCCACATCATCGCTCATACGCACTGGGATCAGGAGTGGTATTTCACCCGCCAGGACAGCATGGTACTGGCGTCATATAACTTTGCGGACGTCATCGACACGCTGGAGCAGGACCCCGCTTACACATGCTATCACCTTGACGGACAGATGGCGGTAGTGGAGGATTTTCTCGTCATCAATCCCGATTATCGCGCCAGGCTGGAAAAACTGGTCAGAGAAAAAAGGATCTTTGTAGGGCCGTGGTATACCCAGACGGACACCTACAACGTGCATGGCGAATCCATTATTCGCAATCTCAAGTACGGCATCTTCGCCGCCCGTAAGCTGGGGCACGCCATGCAGGTCGGGTATCTTCCGGACACCTTCGGCCACAATGCGCAAATGCCCACGATTTTGCAGGGCTGCAATATCGACAACATCGTCTTCTGGCGCGGCATCGATCACGACAGACAGGCGAAAAGCAGCCAGTTCCTGTGGCGGGCGCCGTCAGGTGCGACCGTTATCGCCTGCGCGATGGCATTCGGTTACGGCGCGGCTAAAAACATCTCCTCTGACGCGAGCCATTTGCAGGGAAAAATCTTCCCGATGGTCAATCTCCTGCACTCGCGGGCCGGAATAAATGACCTGCTGCTGCCCTGCGGCGGCGATCAGGTCAGTATCGACCCGGCGCTGCCGAAAATTTTACAGATCGCCAGCGCACGCTCCCCTAATGAAGACCGGTACGTTATCAGTTCGCTGGAGCGCTACGTCGATATTCTGCGCGCGCGGCGTGAACAGTTTGAACTCTGGGAAGGAGAGCTGAAATCGCCGCGCTATACCCGCATCCATAAAACGATCGGATCCGTGCGCTACGACATCAAAAAGAAAAATGATGAAGTCGAACAGTTCATCCTGCGGCGGCTGGAGCCGACAATCGCCATGGCGCGTCATCAGGGGCTGCCGGTGAACCTCTCGGTGGTCGATACCCTCTGGAAGAAGCTGTTGCGAAGCCATGCCCATGACTCCATCGGCGGCTGCAATAGCGATGCCACCAACCGCGACATTCTGCATCGTCTGGAACAAACCGAACAGCTGTGCCATAGCCTGTGGAATCTGGTGGTGAAAACCCTGGCCGCCGCCTGCGCTCAGGAAGGCGACCTGCTGATTTTTAACCCGCTGGCTACCCCAACGCAGCGCGTGGTGATAACCACCCTGTATAGCCGGGCTGATAATATCGCCCTGACGTATCAGGGGCTGCCCATCCCGTTCGACGTCCTGAAAAGGGATATTCTGCCCGGCGGAACGGCGATCTCCCTTACCGCCGAGGGCGAGTGCGAAACGGCCATTCCCCCTTATTACCGCTGGCACGTAGCGGTAAAGACACCGGTTCTGCCGCCGATCGGCTATCTCACCGTTAACGTTGTAGATGACCGTGCGCCTTTTCAGGAGCCTGAAAAGATAAAGGGCAGCGAGATTGAGAACGCGCATTATCGACTGTCGCTGGACGCCGGAACGCTTACCCTGGAAGACAAACGCAGCGGCAGACGCATCCCCTCTTTCTTTACTCTCGAAGACTGTGCTGATGCGGGCGACAGCTACGATTTTTCGCCACTTGCAGGCGACACACCGACGCGCTGTTCGCATTTTACGCTCGTCGACGGCGTGAAAACGAAGCTTGTCGAAAAGCTAACCGTCGAGGCCACAATGCTTCTTCCGCAGGATCTCGCCAGCCGTCAGGAAACGGCACGAACGCCGTTATCCATTCGTCTGGTCTGTGAATTACGCCATGACGATCCGAACCTGTATGTCGAGGCTTCGCTGGAAAACAGCCACTGCGATCACCGGCTACGTTTACTGATCGGCAGCGATATTCACACCCGTCACGCTATCGCCTCACTGCCCTTCGCAATCATCCAGCGCGAAACGGGATATGACGGTGAAAAATGGCAAGAACGCTATCGTGAGAAGCCCGTGGATATCGAAACCAGCGAGGGCATTATCGCTGTTACGGAACCGGGTAAAGCGCTGGTTGTGACTAGCCGTGGCATGAAAGAATTTCAGATTATCGGCAGCGAACCAGCAGCTATTGCCCTGACGATGTTTAAATCGACGGGCGTGCTCGGACGCAGCGATCTCGAGTGGCGACCGGGTCGGGCCTCCGGCATCAATAATACGGTGGTTGAGACTCCTGATGCCCAGTTGCTGAAACCGTTGCACTTTTCATTCACCGTCGCGCTGGCCGGCAACGCCGACCACCTCACGCTGCGCCAGCTGGAAAATCAGGCGGCTGGACAGCCTTTTTCCTATCAACCGCAAGCGTTACACACGCTCGATAGCCGTCTTGAGCGCTTTGCGTTGCGTCTGCCCGAACGCAGGCTTCCGGCAGAATTCTCGCTACTGACCTTGCCGGAGCCGCTCATCCTTTCCGCACTGCCCCATGCGCAGCAGTTGCATGGCACCGTCTTACGCGTATTTAACGCCGGGACACAGCCGGTTCCCGTTCCGACAAGTCTGGCGGGGCTTCGTCAGATCAACTATCTGGAAGAGCCCGTGCAACCGGTAACAGCGATCTCACCTTCCGCAACCTGCGATTTTTTGATTGAGGCTTAATATGAACTTGCTGGCATTGACGCATCCCGATCGGGTGTTTATCAACCCGCCCCAACGTACGCCTGAAGCATTGATCCGCTGGCTCACCGAGCCGCTCGCCAGGCAGAATATCATCAACGATCGAGAGGCATTTATCGAAAGCGTTTTACAACGCGAAAGTGAAGGTCCTACCGCGCTGGGTGAAGCACTCGCCGTCCCGCACGGTAAAACCGAGGCGGTTCTACAGGCAGCATTTTGTCTGGCGCTCTTTGACGATCCGATATGCTGGCCGGGGCTGGAAGGTGATGAAGAGGTGAGAATGGTTTTCCTGCTCGCCATTCCGCCAGCGGAAGCAGGCAGTACGCATATGCAACTGCTGACGACGCTGACCAGCAGACTAACGGATGAGCGGGTGCGTGAGCAGCTTCTGGCGGCGCGCACCCGGGAAGAGGCATTGTCCGTCCTGAATGCTGAAGAACCGCCAGTACAGGACGATGGCCCCGATCGCTCCTTTCTCATCCCCGTGGTGCTGGGCAGTATTGCTACCGCAGCCTTTTTACAGGCAGGGTTGAGCTGGGTCTGCGGGGTGAGTTAATCGAGCAGCGCTCAGCACAGGCTCTGCTGAGCGCTTGTTTTTGTTGAATAATTAATCAGATTTTTCCTTCATGTCTTTACAATTGCCTCAGCGCCCGCCGTTTGTACTCTCGTCTTTTTACTTTGTCCTGCATCAAAAAAATCGCAAACATGTTTGATGCAAATCACTATATGTAGCACTTAAAATGCACGCCGACCCAACATCTTGTATTTATCGTCTACTATTCCAACAACAAGACGGCGCGAACGCTGGCCGGAATTGTGGATAACACGAGCTGGGCACGCGGGAAGTCTTTGCCTCGGCGAGGAATACGCCCGGTGAATACTTCTCCACCTCTGTGGATAACCTGTTTTTAAAATGGAGTGATCATGACACCGCATGTGATGAAACGTGATGGCTGTAAAGTGCCGTTTAAATCAGAGCGCATCAAAGAAGCCATTCTGCGTGCAGCTAAAGCAGCGGGAGTCGATGACGCAGATTACTGCGCCACCGTCGCAGAAGTCGTTAGCAGCCAGATGCACGAACGCAGCCAGGTGGATATCAACGAGATCCAGACCGCAGTTGAAAACCAGCTGATGGCAGGTCCGTACAAGCAGCTGGCGCGCGCCTACATTGAGTATCGTCACGACCGTGACGTCCAGCGTGAGAAACGCGGTCGCCTGAACCAGGAGATCCGCGGCCTGGTAGAGCAAACCAACTCGTCGCTGCTCAATGAAAATGCCAATAAAGACAGCAAAGTGATCCCGACCCAGCGCGACCTGCTGGCCGGTATCGTCGCCAAGCACTATGCCCGCCAGCACCTGCTGCCGCGCGATGTAGTCTCGGCGCACGAGCGCGGTGAGATCCACTACCACGATCTCGACTACTCGCCGTTCTTCCCGATGTTTAACTGCATGCTGATCGACCTGAAAGGCATGCTGACCCAGGGTTTTAAAATGGGTAACGCCGAGATTGAGCCGCCGAAATCCATCTCCACCGCGACGGCGGTCACGGCGCAGATCATCGCCCAGGTGGCG
This sequence comes from Enterobacter cloacae complex sp. SYL001, assembly GCF_049237025.1. Lineage (NCBI taxonomy): Bacteria > Pseudomonadati > Pseudomonadota > Gammaproteobacteria > Enterobacterales > Enterobacteriaceae > Enterobacter > Enterobacter cloacae complex sp. SYL001. The sequence goes on from NZ_JBMKJI010000004.1 coordinate 34,844, forward strand.
AGCCACATCTATGGCGGCACCACCATTAACCGCATCGATGAAGTGTTGGCCCCGTTCGTGACCGAGAGCTTCAACAAACACCGTAAAACGGCGGAAGAGTGGCAGATCCCGGACGCCGACGGTTATGCCCGTTCCCGCACCGAGAAAGAGTGCTACGACGCGTTCCAGTCGCTGGAATATGAAGTAAACACGCTGCACACCGCCAACGGCCAGACGCCGTTTGTGACCTTCGGGTTTGGCCTCGGAACCAGTTGGGAATCACGCCTGATCCAGCAGTCTATTCTGCGTAACCGTATCTCCGGCCTCGGTAAAAACCGTAAAACGGCGGTGTTCCCGAAACTGGTGTTCGCCATTCGCGACGGCCTGAACCACAAGTTTGGCGATCCGAACTACGACATCAAACAGCTGGCGCTGGAGTGCGCGAGCAAGCGTATGTACCCGGACATTCTGAACTACGACCAGGTGGTAAAAGTCACCGGTTCGTTTAAAACGCCAATGGGCTGTCGCAGCTTCCTCGGCGTGTACGAAGATGAGAACGGCGAGCAGATCCACGACGGGCGCAACAACCTGGGCGTCATCAGCCTGAACCTGCCGCGCATCGCGCTGGAAGCCAAAGGTAATGAAGCGGCCTTCTGGGCGCTGCTGGATGAACGTTTACAGCTGGCACGTAAGGCGCTGATGACCCGCATCGCCCGCCTTGAAGGGGTGAAAGCCCGCGTCGCGCCAATTCTCTATATGGAAGGGGCCTGCGGCGTGCGCCTGAAGGCGGATGATGATGTGTCGGAGATCTTCAAAAACGGTCGCGCGTCGATCTCTCTCGGCTATATCGGCATTCACGAAACCATTAACGCGCTGTTTGGCGACAAGCACATCTATGACAACGACGCCCTGCGTGAGAAAGGTATCGCGATTGTGCAGCGCCTGCGCGATGCGGTAGACCAGTGGAAAGAGGAAACCGGCTACGGTTTCAGCCTGTACAGCACGCCGAGCGAAAACCTCTGCGATCGCTTCTGCCGTCTGGATACCGCCGAGTTCGGCATCGTGGAAGGGGTGACCGACAAAGGTTACTACACCAACAGCTTCCACCTCGATGTGGAGAAGAAGGTGAACCCGTACGACAAGATCGACTTCGAAGCGGCCTATCCGCCCATCGCGAACGGCGGTTTTATCTGCTACGGCGAGTACCCGAACATCCAGCATAACCTGAAGGCGCTGGAAGACGTGTGGGATTATAGCTATCAGCACGTTCCGTACTACGGAACCAACACGCCAATCGACGAGTGCTACGAGTGCGGCTTTACCGGTGAGTTCGAGTGCACCAGCAAAGGCTTCACCTGCCCTAAATGCGGTAACCACGATGCAGCCCGCGTCTCCGTAACCCGCCGCGTGTGCGGCTACCTCGGCAGCCCGGACGCCCGTCCGTTTAACGCCGGTAAGCAGGAAGAGGTGAAGCGCAGGGTGAAACATCTGGGAAATGGGCAGATCGGGTAATCCGCTGCCACGTTAATGCCCGGTGGCGCTGCGCTTACCGGGCCTACGGACCGCTCTCTTTTGTAGGCCGGGTAAGCGCAGCGCCACCCGGCGTGGTTATTCGCGATGAACTATCACCAGTACTACCCCGTCGACATCGTCAACGGCCCCGGCACCCGCTGCACCCTCTTTGTATCAGGCTGCGTTCACGAGTGCCCCGGCTGCTATAACAAAAGCACCTGGCGCCTGAACTCGGGTATGCCGTTTACCGCTGAGATGGAAGACCGCATCATCAACGACCTGAACGACACGCGCATTAAACGTCAGGGGATCTCGCTCTCCGGCGGCGACCCGCTCCATCCGCAAAACGTGCCGGCGATCCTGAAGCTGGTAAAACGCATCCGCCGCGAGTGCGCGGGAAAAGACATCTGGGTCTGGACGGGTTATAAGCTGGATGAACTGAATGCGCAGCAGAAGGAAGTGGTGGATCTGATTAACGTCCTGGTCGACGGCAAGTTCGTGCAGGATCTAAAAGATCCTATGCTTATCTGGCGCGGCAGCAGCAACCAGGTTGTGCATCATCTGCGTTGAATGAAGGCGGATATCCGCTGTCCGCCTGAACGTCAAAACCGACTCACACTCTCCATTGCCTCAGCCTTAAATGCCGCAAAGTCTTCGCACTGGCACAGGCGCGCCATCGCGCGTTCACGCAGGAAAGTGACAAAAATATCGTAAATCGCCATTGCCTCTTCGTACTCGCTTTTGCTGATGGCGAGCAGAAAAATGACATGGGCGGTTTCATCTCCCCACTGAATGCCCTGCGGCGCCAGCACGGTGTAGACCACCGTTTTTTGCGCCAGCAGGCCGAGGGAGTGCGGCAGCGCGATGCCGTCGCCGAGCATAGTGCTGACGATAGCTTCACGCTCGATAACCGATTCCAGAAATTCCGCGCCGACAAAGCCTTCGCTTTCAAGCTGCCCACACAGTTCGCGGAACAGCGTTTGCTGGTCGACAGGCTTGTCGAGAATGCGGAAATGGGCCGCGTCGAAGTATTTCTCCAGCATCCACGGGCGGGTACGGTCCACCAGCACCAGCTTGCCGATCTGCTCTAACTGATAATCGGTCGGGAACGGGGCGATTATCACCACCGGTTTGGATTTTTCGCTCACGCGAGCGGTGGAGATCACGAAGTCTTCGCCGATGGCATCGGCAAGTTCGTACTCGCGCAGGGTGAGCGTGCGCGTCACCTCAATCTGCGGGTATTTGCGCTGAAGCACCGCCTCGATCATGCGCACCATCGCGTTACCGGCGTCACATACCAGCAGCACGCGCGGCTGACGCTGGTAGCCGATGTTGTAGTGGCGCTCCAGACCGACACCGATATGCAGCACCAGAAAACCAATTTCGTTTTCGCTGATCACATACGGCGTGTATTTGCCCCAGCTCGACACCGCCGCGAGGGTCATATCCCACGCCATCGGGTAGTGCTGCTTGATGTTATCCAGCAGCGGATTGGGGATCATGATTTGATACCGCACGCGGGTAATCATGGTTTTGATGTGCGTGAGCAGATCTGCATGCAGTTGCTCGTCGCTCAACAGGTTGTAGTTATAGTGGGTGTTGATGTAGCGCAGGATATAGTTGACCAGGGCTTCGTCGTCGTCAGCATTAATGGCGCTGGGGGCGATCTCCTGGATCTGCCGCGCCGCAATGTGCACGCACAGCCAGCTCTCTTCCGATGGTGAAAGCGCTTTGCCCGCCAGCTCCTGGATAGCCACGGCGATATCTTTCGCCGCCTCGCGTACGTTCTCTTCCACGTCTTCAGCGTGGAATTCCGGCAGCGGATACCCCTCGCTGATGCGCCGCACCGACACCGCGCAGTACAGGCGCAGGAACAGCTCGCCTTCATCGGTCAGGCGAATGTGATGGCGCGTCAGCGCGTCGTGCAGGACAGGGACCATCTTTTCCGCCACGCCCGCGTTGAGCGCCACGTCGGTCACCAGCGGGTTCAGGCTATCCTGCTGCGCCAGCTCCCACAGGAGGTCGGTCAGGCAGGCGCGGATCGCCATCTCGCTGCCAAACAGCTTCATGCCGTGGCGCGGGCGGGTTTCCAGCGTCAGGTTGTAACGGTGAAACCACTCGCGCACTTCCACCATGTCGCTCTGCAATGTGGCCCGGCTGACGAACCACTCATCGGCCAGATCCTCCAGCTTGAGGGAAAAGGCTGACGTCAGAAAACGCACCACCAGATAGTGCACGCGCTCCGGTCCGGTTCGCGGAATACGCAGCGCGCGCGGGTGGGACGACTGCAATTGTTGATAGCGCACCACATCATTGATTTTGAGCTGATAGCCGTTGCCCCGGCTCAAAATGAACTGCGCGCCGTGGCTGGCCAGCAGCGCGTTCAGGGCGGTGATATCCGCCCGGACGGTTCGCGTGGAGACCGATAGCCGCTGCGCCAGCTCGTCCTGCGGCAGCGTCTCGTTTTGCAACAGATCGAAAAGTTGCGCTAAACGTTGGTTCGGAAATCGCACGTCGTTGTCCTCTTACTGCTCAGGGTGAAATGACCATCTGGGATGGGCTGCCGACCGGGGTATAGTCTGACTCGGCGCTCAGCTTGCCGTCCGGCGCCACGCGGAAACGGGTAATGTTGTCGCTGCGCTGGTTCATGACGTACAGCCAGCGCCCCTGCTTATCAAGCGTCAGGGCGCGCGGATAGTCACCCCGCGTCCAGACATCGTCCTGATGCGTCAGCGTGCCCTCCGCCGTTACGGTAAAGTGCCCGATGCTGTTATGCAAACGGTTAGCGACATACAGCTGTTTCCCGTCGGCGCTTAGCGCCAGCCCGGCAGCAAAACTGGTGCCTTTATAACCGTCCGGCAAGGCTGAAACCGTTTTACCCTCTTTCAGCCTGCCGTTGCTGTCCAGCGCATAATGGGTGAGCGTAGAGGCTTCTTCGTTAATCAGCCACAGGGCATCCCCCTTCGGCGTAAAGACGAAGTGGCGCGGCCCGGCCCCTTTTGAGGAGGCGCTGATAAACGGCGGATCGTTCGGGGTCAGCTTTCCGGTTCGATCGTCAAAACGGTACTGATAGATGCGATCCAGCCCCAGATCGGTGGAAAAAACGTATTTCCCGCTCGGATCGGCGGCGATCATGTGCGCGTGAGGGCCGTTATGATCGCTGATGGCGAAACTGCCCTCGACGGCAGCTTCCGGCTTTGCCGCGCCCGGTTCGCCTTTGTCCTGATGGGTGTCCGTAGCATCGCCCAGGCTGCCGTCTGCGTTAACGGGCAGCACCGCGATCGATCCGCTGACGTAGTTCGCCACCAGCAAATGTTTGCCGTTCGGCGTCAGGGAAAGATACACCGGCCCCGCGCCGCCGGAGGCCACCTGATTCAGCTCGCTCAGCGCGCCGTTATCGCCTATTCGCAACGCCTGCACCACGCCCTGCTCCACCTCGCTTGCCAGGTAGAGCGTTTTGCCGTCGTGCGAGACGGTAAGCTGCGCAGCGTTCGGGAGTTGGCTCACCAGCGTTTTGTTATCGAGCGCGCCGGTTTGCGGGTCGACGGTAAAACGGTACAGCCCTTCGCCGTTGGGATTATAGGTACCCACCCAGGCGTATTGCGTCTGGGCGACAGCGGCGGTGGCGAGCATTGAGAGTGAAGCGACAAGCAGGGTACGGGTGTGCATGGTGGCTCCTTCGGGTGTGTGCGGTGTGTTTCCCCTCACCCTAACCCTCTCCCCAAAGGGGAGAGGGGACGATTACACCCTCTCCCCTTTGGGGAGAGGGCTGGGTGAAGGGCAGGTTCTACTTCACCAGCTTCTTCGTCATCGCCAGCAGCGTACGCACATCTTCCGGACGCGTGTCGCCGCTGGCTTTGTCGATAATCGAGCTGTAGATATGCGGGATGATTTTGCTCACGCCCGCGTCCAGGGCGATCTGCAGGATCTCCTCAAAGTTCTCCAGATCGATTCCCCCGGTCGGCTCCAGCCAGAAGTCGTGACGGGCGCAGGCTTCCGCCACCGCTTTATACTCGTCACGGCACTTGAGGCCGCCCATCGGGAAGTACTTGATTGAGCTTCCGCCGAAATCTTTCAGCAGGGCGATAGCGGTTTCAACCGGCACAATGCCGTCCGGCGCGTTGCTGCTCAGCGGGCCGGTGGAAATTTTAACCATGCCGACGGTGCCAGTCGGGGAGACCAGGCCGTTGACCACGGACTCATTCTGCCCCAGCAGCGCGCGGCTGGCGGCCACGCCGGTAAAGACCTGATTAACGTGCTGCGGCTGTACCTGGCGGGAGATTTCACTCACCATCGCCGACTGGTTCGGATCGCCTGCGCCCAGCCCCACGGAGAGCGTGTTATCAATCAGTGCCGCGTACTCGCGCATATCCGCGACGGCGCTCGCCACGTCGGGGTAATTTTTGGAGAGCACGCCCACCAGCACATGACCTTCCGCCGCCTCGTAAATGGCGCTGGCGTTGGCTTTCGATCCTGCCAGCACGTTAAGGCAGACGCGGTCACGGTAAAAGTTGGGGGTCAGTTTCATGCGTTTTTCTCCTGTCCTAATACTTCGCTAATACGGCGGTACACGATGTTAAGCTGATCAGCATTCACGCTGCGCACATCCGCTTCGATAATCCCTTCGTTAGCTTTATAGCCACGGAAGTAAATGGCGTATTCGCCCTGCTTGAGCGCGTTCACCAGTTCACCGGTGCCGACGCCGGTGGTCGCTTCGTCAAACTTAATCTCGGTGCGCGCGATATCGCGACCCGCGCTGTCCCAGACCACGCGGGCGGTGACGCCGTTCAGGGTGTTGAGCGCGTCAATAAACGGCGTCATCTTCGCCACCATCTCGGCCCCGCTCTCCCTGGTGGCCGTCAGGTAATGTTCGATGGCGCAGGTCAGGCCGAGGATCCCCTCTTTGCCCACCTTCATCGCGCGGCCAATGCCCGCCGTCTGGCGCTTCACCCACTCAACGTACTGGGTTTTGCCGATCACCAGGCCGCTGGTTGGGCCTTCAATCGCCTTCGCGCCGCTGTAGATCACCAGGTCCGCGCCGGAGCGGTAATAGGTATGCAGATCTTCTTCCGCTGCGGCATCAACGATCAGCGGCAGGTCGTGTTTACGCGCCACCACCGCCGCCTGCTCGACGCTGAGCATGCTTTTCTGTACGCAGTGGTGCGATTTAATGTAGAGGATAGCCGCTGTACGCGGGGTGATCGCTGCCGCCAGCTGATCGGCAGAGCATTCGTTGGCGTAGCCCGCTTCCACCAGCCTGCCGCCGCCCAGCGCTACCATGGTGCCTACCGGCGCGCCAAAGTTCACGTTGTGGCCTTTCGGCAGGACGATCTCGTTGTTCTCAATCGGTGTGACGTGCAGGTTTTCCAGCAGCCAGTCGCTGTCTTTCACCAGTACCGCCGCCACGGACTGGGCAATGCCCGCCGACGCGCAGGAGACCACCGTTGCGCCTTCCACCTCCAGCAGCTTCGCGATGTATTCGCCGGTTTTATTGACCAGATCCTTTATCTCGAAATAGTGATTCATGCCGTCCATCGCCGCCTGCACCACTTCCGGGCGCGGCGTGGAGACACCCAGCGCCGTCATGCGGCCAGAGGTGTTGATAACCTGCTTTAAGTTGTACTTCTCATAAATCGAAGGCATGTTCCGTGCTCCCTTGTTCGGTCATGTAGCCCTTGCCCGCGCGGATCGCGGCAAGCGGCACCAGAATGTGTTCAGCCTGCAGGCTGTCGTTTTCAGCATCCGTCAGCACCGTCGGCTGGCGTTTAAGGGTGAACAGCGTCAGGTCAGCGTCGAGACCAGGCTGAATGCGGCCTTTGCGCGTCAGGCGCAGGCCGTCTGCGGCGTTGGCGGTGACGCAGTCAATCACCTGCGGCAATGACATGCCGATGGCGAGGAATTTCGACATCACGCTTGCCAGCGAGCCGACCGGGCCGTTGATGCGGTTGCGGCAGTAGATATCCGAGCTGATGGTGTGCGGCAGAATGCCCATCGCGATGGCGCGTTTCGCCACCTCAAAGCTGAAGCTCGCCGTGCCGTGGCCGACGTCCAGACGCACGCCGCGCTTCAGCGCAGACGTAATGGAGGCGCGCAGCTCGCCGGAGGGCGTCAGAATGCGGTTGGGCTTGCCGTTGTAGCAGTGGGTAATGATGTCGCCGGAGCTTAACAGCTCGGCAATCTCATCGAGGTTCGGCGGGTTGTTGCCGATGTGCACCATCAGCGGCAGGTTGCCGTTCTCTTTCTGAATCGCTTTCGCGCGCTCCAGCGGGGTAATACCGTTTTCACCGACCACGCTGCTGCTCATGCGCGCCTTCAGGCCGACGATAAAATCCGGGTAGCGCGTCACCGCCTGCTTCACCGCATCAGCATCAATATTGGTCATATTGGCCAGCTCGTTCTGGGCAATCAGCCCCACGCGGGAGATGTTCAGCAGGGCAAACACCTCGGTGGATGCTTTGCGGGTGATGGCGTAAAAATCATCCACGTCGTCGGCCCCGGTACTGCCCGCGTCCACCACGGTGGTGACGCCGGTGGCAATGCCCACGCTGTCCGGCTCGTCGTGGTAAATTGGGGAGTTCGGGTAGCAGTGGACGTGGGAGTCAATCCAGCCCGCGCTGACGAACACGACACCGTTAAGCTCAACCGTTTTGCGGGCGGGAGCGTCAATTTGGCCTGTCGCGGCGATCTTCCCGTCCTGAATGGCGATATCGGTCAGGGTATCGTCGGCGAGGCGCGCACGGCGCAGGAGTAGATCAAACATGGGGTTCTCCTGATAAGGCGGGCACCGAAGCGCCCGCAGGTATTAAAGGGCGACCGGGAACAGCCAGCCCAAAATCATTGCGCCGAGGATGGCGCCACCGGTAATCGGCTTCTGCCAGATGTAGAACAGCAGCGCGCCCACCAGGGAACCGACGCCGATTGGAATGGAGGCGGTCATGGCGCTGAGGATAATCAACGGCCCGAGGAAGCGGCCGGAGGCGTTACCCGCGCCCATCATCACGTCTGCACCGTAGGTGGAGTTACTCTGGTTGATGGTGAACTTACGCGCCAGGATGATGACGTAGCCAATCGCCAGACCAATCACCAGGCCGGTAATCAGCGAGGCAATAAAGTTGGTCACCGGGAACATGATCCCCGCGCCCAGCAGCAGCGCCGGTACGCCGAGGCCCACGCCGGTCTGGATCGCCCCGCCGATGTCGAGAATCCCGACCAGCGACCCTTCGATGATACGGGCGAACAGGAAGCTCGCGCCGAACGCCGCCACCGCGCCGTAAACGCCGGTATCGATTCCCGCTTTCAGCATCGCCACGAAGGCCACTTCGTTAAACGCGCCGATGCCGTAGAGGTAGTACATGTCCGTCCCGGCGAAGACGCCGGAGGAGAGCAGGCCAACGAAGATCGGGAACGACCAGTCGGCATACCAAAAACCTTTATTCTGTTCCATGTCGAGGCTCCTGTTATTTACCGCTGAGCGAGTTGTGGATCATGTCGAGCCAGTTCGGCACGGTCAGATGGAAGGATTCGATCATCTTCATGTCGAAGCCGCGGAAGAAGCCGCTCAGCACAAACAGCAGGACGATCGCCGCCATCATCACTTTGGTGACGTGGTTCCAGCCGCTCTCTTCTACGCCTTTACCGATCAGGATCCCCAGCACCAGACCCGGCACGGCGTTACCCATGATCAGCTGCGCTGCGCCGCCAAAGATGGTGGCCCAGAAGCCCGATTTTTTACCCGCGTCGATGGCTGCCAGCCAGAAGATCACCGGCATCACGGTGTTGACCAGCAGGTTCGCGGCAGGCACCAGCACCTTCACGGCGGTGACCTGAAGCGCAGCCGGAACGGAGGAGGCGGTCAGGTTAAGGAAGGTCACGACAATCATGCCGATAATGCCGCAGGCAATCGCCATTTTGCGCGGGTCATGCAGCGTTTCACCGACGTTACGGTTTTTGATCATCAGTGCAGCAGCACCCCAGTTCGGGATGATGCGGTGGTCAACGTCCTGTGTGAAGGCACCTGCGGCCACGGAAGAGGCCCAGGCGTTAAAGAAGAAACCTAACCCAAAGGAGAAGTGGGACGCCGGATCCCCTTCACAGGAGTTCAGTTCCCCCAATGTACGAAACGCGCCCATACCCTGAGTGGTAGGCGCATGAAACATGCGTGCAGCCCCGGCTCCAACACCGACGCCAACCAGGCCGCCAATGATGAGCGATTTTATTAATATAATTAAGAACATCAGTCTGCCCTTTTATGAATAATCAGCGTTGCGTGACGAAATCCACCTGGTCGAGATTGATGGCGGTCACGTTGACGGTCACATCCAGCTCCACGCTGTAGGTGCGTCTTTCCCGACGCAGAAAGAAGAACAAAAACGCTTCTTTTCGCACCGCTTCTTGCGCCTGAACAACCTGCACATCCTGTGGCTCAATACGCAGTAAGATATGCGGTGAGGCTTTCATCACCGCGGCCTGTACGTGGTTGAGGGCGTCGGCAAAGGCGCGCGCTTTGGCGTCGCCCTTCCCCTTCACTCTCACCGTGGTCGTGAACTGTTCTTTCATGCTTACGCGCCGTATTTCTTCTGCCACGCCTGTACCAGACGCTCGCCCAGCTCTTCTTTATCCATAAAGCCAAAGCCCAGCACGTTGCAGCCTTCGTTGATAGCGGTCACCCCCTCATCCACGGAGCGCATGCCGTATTTGGCCTTGTAGCCGTATTTGGTCTGGGCGGTGATGGCACCCGCGCCGCCGCTGCCGCAGAACGAGATCCCGAAGGTGGCGTTTTCTGCTTTCATCACGTCACCGAGCTTCATATCCGCTGCCATGCCCGGTACGACAACCGCGCGTCCGCCGGCTTTTTCCACACCCGCAGCCACTTTCTGACCTTTACCCAGGCGATCGCCAATCACGACTGTAATCTGTTCCATGTGTTGCTCCTTAAAGGTTGTCTTTCGCGACTTCGAAGTGAACGGAGAGCAGCCAGGCTTCTTCATCAGGAAGATTGCCAAACTGCGCTACCACTTCACGGGCAAGTTGCATTGAATCTGGTGAAATTTCGTCGAACAGCTCTGCTTCAACCTCCGGCAGCGGCTCGCCGGTCACAGACCGGTGCGCCATTGCGCGAACGTGGGAGGTCAGCATCTGCTCCTGTACCGCGTTGGGGATGATGTTGTGCCGGGCCAGCAGGGCGTAGACCTGCTGAAGCATGGTGTTCGCGAGCTGTTCTGTTTGCACCGCCTGTTCCCCAACGTCGTTCATTACCGCTCCGTTAATCACTCGTCTTACCCCGTTAATGGCTCTGGAATAAAACTAACGTCGAGGGGGCGTTGTTTGTAGCGAGTTGTTTTCCACTTCGAAGTGGAAAGGCGAGCCGCGGCAGTGATCTGTGCCACATAAATGCGGTGAATCTGGATTAATCGCTGGATTTACGTGATGAATATCACGCTATTACGCGGCACTAAACAGGTAAGCGGAGTGGAAAAGATTACGAGCAGGCTCGTAGAAATGTGACGTGGATAAGGTTTTCTTATGGGGAGGGAGAAGAGTGTGAGCGGGGATGCTTAACGCGCCCCGCTCATCCAGACTATCAACGATACTTTTTGTGATACGCGTTGCGGGTCGCCGCAAACTGGTCGGCTGCCGCCTGGGCTTCCTTCACTTTGCCTTCGTTAGCCAGCTTCAGCGCGCCGTCGATCTGGCCGACCAGCACGTCAAAACCGTGGCGGTAGTCTTTCATCTCGGCGCTGTCCGCCGCTTTGCTTTCCAGCTTCGGCGGCGTCGCTTTTTGCGCATCCAGCGCCGCTTCACGCATTTTGGTCAGTGCGTCTTTCATCTCCGCCGCATCGTCGGTTTTCTGCACCACCTTCAGGTTTTGACTGAGGATGTCCATGTTGTCTTCAAGATCGGCAGCAAACGCAGATGAGCCAAGAACCAGCGTTGAAGCCGCGACGATCGCTAACAGGTGTTTACGCATTGCTCACTTCCTTTTTTATTATAAATCACGCTTTTATGGGGATTATTGCCCGGCGATTTTCATCTCCGGCAGTAATACAGAACCACACTGAATATTGCTGCGTGTTTCAATATCGTTACCGACCGTAACAATATTGCGCCACATGTCCTTGAGGTTGCCGGCGATGGTGATTTCGCTCACCGGATACTGAATTTCACCGTTTTCGACCCAGAAGCCCGCTGCGCCGCGAGAGTAGTCGCCGGTGATACCGCTCACGCCCTGCCCCATCAGCTCGGTGACCACCAGACCGGTGCCCATCTCTTTCAGCATCTGTTCAAAATTCAGGCCCTGCCCGGCAATGCGCCAGTTATGAATGCCGCCCGCGTGCCCGGTGCTTTTCAGCCCCAGCTTACGCGCGGAGTAGTTGGTCAGCAGCCACTGGGTCAGAATGCCGTCTTTAACGATATCCCGGCGCTCCGTGCGCACGCCTTCGCTGTCGAACGGCGTGGAGGCCAGCCCTTTCAGCAGGTGCGGGTGCTCTTCGATGGTCAGCCATTCCGGCAGGATCTGCTTGCCCAGCGAGTCGAGCAGGAAGGTCGATTTACGGTACACCGAACCACCCGCAATCGCCCCCACCAGATGACCAAACAGACCGGTTGCCACTTCGTTGGCAAAAATGACCGGGGCTTTCATGGTGGAGAGTTTACGCGGCGAGAGGCGTGACAGCGTGCGTTCGGCGCACTCTTTTCCCACCCACTCCGGAGACTGCAAATCCCCCAGCGCGCGGCCAATGGTATACGCGTAATCACGCTCCATATCGCCGTTCTCTTCGGCGATCACGCAGCTGGAAAGCGAGTGGCGGGTTGAGCAGTACCCCTGCAACATGCCATGGGAGTTACCAAACACTTTGATGCCGTAGTGGCTGTTAAAGCTGCCGCCTTCGGTATTGGTGATGCGTTTGTCAGCCTGCAAAGACGCCTGCTCGGCGCGCGAGGCCAGCTCAATGGCTTCATCCGGGGTCACTTCCGCCGGATGGAACAGATCGAGATCCGGCGCGTCAAACGCCAGCAGCTCTTTATCAGCCACGCCAGCGTAAGGATCCGGGGAGGTGTACCGCGCGATATCCAGCGCCGCCTGCACTGTACGGGCGATGGCATCCGGGCTGAGATCGGTAGACGACGCGCTGCCTTTGCGATTCTGGTGATACACCGTGATCCCCAGCGCGCCATCGCTGTTAAATTCTACATTCTCCACTTCGCCATAGCGGGTGCTCACGCTAATACCGGTGGTTTTGCTGACCGCCACTTCGGCGCCATCTGATTTACCTGAAGCGAGCATCAGCGCGGTGGAGACGGCTTCTTCCAGGATCTTACGCTGCGCTTCAACTTGTGAGGTTACTTTCATCGCAAATGCCATACTGTAAGAGAGAGTTAAGTGAAGTCTAACAGAGAACCGTTTTTCAGTGCGCGTCTTAACTGGTAACATTAGCCTCTTTTTTTAAGGAGCCTGACATGACTAAGCAGCCCGAAGACTGGCTCGACGACGTTCCCGGTGATGACATCGAAGACGAAGATGATGAGATCATCTGGGTCAGTAAAAGTGAAATTAAACGTGACGCCGAAGAGTTAAAACAGCTTGGCGCAGAAATGGTAGAACTGGGTAAGAACGCGCTGGATAAGATCCCGCTCGACCAGGATCTGCGTGATGCCATTGAACTGGCACAGAAAATCAAGAAAGAAGGGCGTCGCCGCCAGCTTCAGCTTATCGGGAAACTGCTGCGTCAGCGCGATGTTGAGCCGATCCGTCAGGCGCTGGATAAACTTAAGAACCGCCACAACCAGCAGGTTGCGCTGTTCCATAAGCTGGAGCAGATCCGCGACCGTCTGATCGAGCAAGGTGATGACGCGGTACCTGAAGTGCTGAACCTGTGGCCGAATGCCGACCGCCAGCAGCTGCGTTCTTTGATCCGTAACGCGAAGAAAGAGAAAGAAGGGAATAAGCCGCCGAAGTCTGCGCGTCTGATTTTCCAGTATCTGCGCGAGCTGTCTGAGAACGAAGAGTAAACCCCTCACCCCAGCCCTCTCTCCAAAGGGGAGAGGGAGAAGAGATAATGTAGGCCCGGGAAGCGCTAACGCCACCGGGCCTTTTTTTACTCTGCGGCCGCGGCTTTCTTCGCCAGACCGTCCAGCAGCTTCTGATGGATCCCACCAAACCCGCCGTTGCTCATCACCAAAATGTGATCGCCAGGCTGTGCGGCTTTCACCACCATATCCGCTAAGACATCCACGTCCGCACTCCAGTGCGCTGGCTGAATGCAGGCGTCGGCCACTTCGGCCACCTGCCACGGAATATGCTGCGGTTGCAGGAGGAAGACCTCGTCGGCACGCCCTAAGGACGGCGCGAGATCGTCTTTGCATATCCCCATTTTCATGGTATTCGAACGCGGTTCCAGCACGGCCAGAATACGCGCGGTGCCGCCAACTTTGCCACGCAATGCGGCAAGCGTCGCCAGAATGGCGGTTGGGTGGTGCGCGAAATCGTCGTACACCGTCACGCCATTCGCTTCACCACGCAGCTCCAGACGGCGGCGGGCGTTAATGAACGAACCCAGCGCATTGGCGGCATCCGCAGGCAGTACGCCCACGTGACGCGCCGCGGCGATCGCCATCAGGCCGTTGTGCATATTGTGCTCACCCACCAGGCCCCACTTCACTTCGCCCACTTTTTCGCCGTCGAGCAGCACTTCCCATTCGGAAGCATCCGCGTTGAGCTTTTTCGCCTGCCAGTGCCCCTGCTCGCCAACCAGCTCCTGCTCGCTCCAGCACCCCATCGCCATAGTCTGCTTCAGGTTGATGTCGTTCTCCGGCAGGATAATGCGGCCCTGACCCGGAACAATGCGCACCAGATGGTGGAACTGTTTCTGAATCGCTTTCAGGTCGTCAAAGATATCCGCGTGATCGAACTCAAGGTTGTTGAGGATCAGCGTGCGTGGGCAGTAATGCACGAACTTGGAGCGCTTGTCGAAGAACGCGCAGTCGTATTCATCCGCTTCAATCACAAAGAACGGGCTGTCGCCCAGACGCGCGGAGACGTCGAAATTCCCCGGCACGCCGCCGATCACGAACCCCGGCTTGTAGCCGCAGGCTTCGAGGATCCAGGTCGCCATACCGGCGGTGGTGGTTTTGCCGTGCGTCCCGGCAACGGCGACAACCCAGCGGTCGCGCAGGACAAAGTCATGCAGCCACTGCGGGCCAGACATGTACGGGATATTGCGTTCCAGCACCGCTTCAACGCATGGATTCCCACGGGTCATGGCGTTACCAACGATCACCAGATCCGGCTGCGGCTCGAGCTGGCTGGCGTCATATCCCTGAATCAGAGAAATCCCCTGCTTCTCCAGCAGCGTGCTCATCGGCGGATACACATTGGCGTCCGAACCTGTCACTTCATGGCCCAGCGAGCGCGCCAGCATTGCCAGTCCGCCCATGAAAGTGCCACAAATCCCCAATATATGAATGCGCATACGTCACTATCCTTCTTCAATGTGGCGCACATTTTACTCACATGTCAGCGGCTGTGAAACGCATTTCAGGTAAATCCGTATTTTGCTGGCGCGATTCACCTCTGCGCTAATATTTGAATGTTTGTTAAGATTGTTGGACATCAACCGCTTTACTCAACATAAGATGCAGGGAAAGTGTTATGAAAACGTTAGGTGAATTTATTGTCGAAAAGCAGCACGAGTTCTCTCATGCTACGGGTGAGCTCACTGCTTTGCTGTCGGCAATAAAGCTGGGCGCTAAGATCATCCACCGCGATATCAACAAGGCCGGTCTGGTCGATATCCTGGGTGCCAGCGGTGCCGAGAACGTTCAGGGTGAGGTTCAGCAGAAACTCGACCTGTTCGCCAATGAAAAACTGAAAGCAGCACT
Source organism: Enterobacter cloacae complex sp. SYL001 (assembly GCF_049237025.1). Lineage (NCBI taxonomy): Bacteria > Pseudomonadati > Pseudomonadota > Gammaproteobacteria > Enterobacterales > Enterobacteriaceae > Enterobacter > Enterobacter cloacae complex sp. SYL001. The sequence goes on from NZ_JBMKJI010000004.1 coordinate 50,213, forward strand.
GCGCGCGCGCGACATCGTTGCGGGTATCGCCTCTGAAGAAGAAGATGAGATCGTCGTATTCGAAGGGTGTGAACACGCAAAATACGTTGTTCTGATGGATCCGCTGGACGGCTCCTCCAACATCGACGTTAACGTTTCTGTCGGTACCATTTTCTCCATCTACCGTCGCGTCACCCCGGTTGGCACACCGGTGACGGAAGAAGACTTCCTGCAGCCGGGCAGCAAGCAGGTTGCTGCCGGTTACGTGGTGTATGGCTCATCCACCATGCTGGTATACACCACCGGCTGCGGCGTGCACGCCTTTACCTACGATCCGTCGCTGGGCGTTTTCTGTCTGAGCCAGGAGCGCATGCGCTTCCCGGAGAAGGGCAATACCTACTCCATCAACGAAGGCAACTACATCCGATTCCCGAATGGCGTGAAGAAGTACATCAAATTCTGCCAGGAAGAGGATAAAGCCACCCAGCGCCCGTACACCTCGCGCTATATCGGCTCGCTGGTGGCGGATTTCCACCGTAACCTGCTGAAGGGTGGTATTTACCTCTACCCAAGCACCGCCAGCCACCCGGACGGAAAACTGCGTCTGCTGTACGAGTGCAATCCGATGGCATTCCTGGCCGAACAGGCAGGCGGCAAAGCGAGTGACGGTAAAGAGCGTATTCTGGATATCGTGCCGGAAAGCCTGCACCAGCGCCGTTCGTTCTTTGTCGGCAACGACCACATGGTGGAAGACGTTGAACGCATGATCCGCGAATTCCCGGACGCGTAACGCGTAAATAGGGGAGCCCGACAGGCTCCCCTATTTTTATCATGCCGTTTGCGCCGTCAGTTTGAAAGATGCCATCGCCTCCATCAGCTCGCGCGATTGTTCCTCCAGGGAACGCGTTGCCGCAGAGGATTGCTGAACCAGCGCCGCGTTTTGTTGCGCCGTTTCATCCATCTGATTGACGACAATGTTAACCTGCTCAATACCGCGGCTCTGCTCCTGAGACGCCGTCGCAATTTCTCGCATCAGTTTGGTCATACGCAGCACTTCGGTAGCGATCTCGTCCATCGTCTCACCGGCCTGTTGCGCCAGCTCGCTGCCCTCGTTCACGTGGGTTTGCGAATCGCTGATCAGCGAGCGGATCTCTTTCGCCGCATCAGCACTGCGGCTGGCGAGATTACGCACCTCACCCGCCACGACCGCAAAACCCCGTCCCTGCTCGCCCGCGCGCGCCGCTTCCACGGAGGCGTTCAGCGCCAGAATATTAGTCTGGAAGGCAATGCCGTCGATGACGCTCAGAATATCGGCGATGCGCGTCGAGCTGCCGGCGATGTCGCGCATCTTCTCAATGACGTAGCAGACCATTTCGCTGCCGCGATCGGCGGTATCGGAGACCGACTGCGCCAGCTGGTGCGCCTGCCCGGCGTTATCGGCGTTAAGTTTCACCGTGGCGGTGATCTCTTCCATGCTGGCGGCCGTCTGCTCCAGCGAGGTGGCGGTGGATTCCGTGCGCTGGGCCAGGTTCAGGTTCCCTGCCGTCAGCTCGCGGCTGCCGGTATCAATCTGCGAGCTGGCGTCACGCACCCGCAGAACGGAATTCATCAGCGACTGGCGCATCTCTTCGATGACCGCGTTGAGGCGATTAAATTCCTGGCTCGCCGGCGCGTTCAGGGTGTGGGTTAAATCCCCGGCCGCTACGTGCTCCAGCTGGGCAATTGAGGCTGAAAGCGGCTTAAGCAGCATATGGCGCAGCACCAGCCAGGCCAGCACGATAATGCCTGCCGTCAGCAGCGCCGCGACGATAATCAGGATCAGCACACGGGTTTTACTCGCCTGCACGGCGCTCACCTCCGCTTTGCCGCGCGCTTCGCTCCACGTCTGGAACGCCTGCATATCGTTATCAAACTGCTTCGCCACCGGGACCAGCTTGCTTTCCAGCAGATCGTAATAGCCGTCCGCACTTTGCTCGTTCAGGGCTTTCAGCATCGGGCTGATACCCTGCTGGTTGTACACCGCCAGGCTCGCGGCGACGTTATCCAGCAGCTTTTGCCCCTGCTCATCCGCCACGCCGCCGCCGATCACGCCCTTGAGCGTTTTCTGTGCCAGCGCCACTTCCTGGTTAATGGTTTTGACCGCCCTGGCCGCATCGTCCAGCAGGCCGACCTCCATCATGCGGACGGCCTGTCCCGCTTCGTTACGCGCGCGCAGGATCAGCGTATAGCCGGCATTCAGCTGCACCATCTGTTCACCCTGAAGATGATTGATGCGCTGGAGAGAAGTGGAACTTTGTGTAAGGGCATAAATGCCAATGCCGCTGACAATCAGCAGCAGAAGGGTCATAACGGCCAGTAAAGAGAGCAAGCCGGTACGAATCGATAGCGTTTTAAGCATGATGTTATTTCCGGTAGCGAGATATTTCTGGGCATAAAAAAAGAGTATCGACCGCTACCGGAAAATGTTTAGAGTTTAAGCAATTTCAGCATGTTATCGCCCTGTTAAAGATGTATTCACACGGGTAACAGGCGAGCTCTGGCGGTTCTCCCACAGCACCGTCAGGCCGCGCTGGAGCGCGATAAAAATAAACAGCAGAATACCGATGGCGATTTTGGTCCACCAGGAGCTGAGCGTGCCGTCGAAGTTGATATAGGTCTGAATCAGCCCCTGGATCGCCACGCCAAACAGCGTACCGAGCACCGTCCCTACCCCGCCGCTGAGCAGCGTACCGCCAATCACCACCGAGGCAATGGCGTCAAGCTCAACGCCCACCCCCGCCAGGGCATAGCCTGCCTGGGTGTATACCGAAAACACAATCCCCGCGAGCGTGGCAAGGCCGGTCGAAAGCATGTAGATGCGGATGGTGGTGCTGCGCGTGGAAATCCCCATCAGGTTCGCGGACGTGGCGCTGCCGCCAATGGCATAAACCTGGTTACCAAACCGGGTACGGTGGGCGAGGAAGATCCCGATAACCACCACGCCCAGCATCAGCAGCCCCATTGCGCTCAGGCGCCCCCCGCCGGGGATTTTCCACGCCAGGCTGGAGAGCGTGTCGTAGATCGGATGGTTTATCGGAATTGACTCCTCCGACACCAGATAGCTCACGCCGCGCAGGAAGAACATCCCGGCGAGGGTGATGATAAACGCCGGGATTTTCAGCGCGTCGATCAAAAGCCCCATAAAGGCGCCGAATGCGCAGCCCATGACCAGCACCAGCGGAAACGCCAGCAGCGGCGAAATGCCCCAAAAGCCAATCGCCTTGGCAAGGAAAACGCCGGTAAAGGCGATCACCGACCCAACGGAGAGATCGATCCCGCCGGAGAGGATCACAAACGTCATGCCGACGGCGATAATGCCTAAAAAGGCGTTGTCGGTCAGGATGTTGCAAATCACCCGCGTGGAGGCGAAGCCCGGGAACTGGGTCAGGCAATAAAGGTATCCCAGCACGAACACGCCCAGCGTGATCATTAACGGCAAATTACGTTTTATCATGACCGCGGAACCCCTTAATGAGAGTGATAAAGCGCGGCGACTGCACGATAAGTACGATAAGCACCACGACCGCTTTGACGACCTGATTAAGCTCCGGCTGGAACCCGGAGAGCAAAATACCGGTATTCATACCCTGAATAATTAACGCCCCCACCACCGAGAGCAGCAGATTAAAACGTCCGCCCATCAGCGACCCACCGCCGATAACCACCGCGAGGATCGCATCAAGCTCCAGCCAGAGTCCGGCGTTGTTGGCATCCGCCCCGCGAATGTCGGCCGCCACAATCACCCCGGCAATCGCAGCGCAGACGCCGCTCAGCACATAGGTCAGCATCACCATCAGCCGTGTATTTACCCCGGCGTTTTTCGCGGCCCGAATGTTAATTCCCACCGCTTCGATGAACATCCCGAGCGCCGTTTTGCGGGTGAAAAGCCAGAACACTACCAGCGTCACCAGCGCGACGATCACCGGCGTCGGGAAGAACAGAAAATTACCGCTGCCGATCCACGCAAGATTCGGGGAGGTAAAGGTGACGATTTGACCGGAGGTGATAAGCTGCGCCACACCGCGCCCGGCCACCATCAAAATCAACGTCGCGACAAACGGCTGGATCTTGAGCACCGCGACCAGAATGCCGTTCCACAGCCCGGCTAATACACCGGAGCCCAGCGCGGCCAGCAGAACCACCGGCAGGCTGTGCCCGGCAACGGTCATCGAGGCGGCGGTGGCGCCCGCAATCGCCATTACCGCACCGACGGAGAGGTCGATCCCGCCGGTGGCAATGACCAGCGTCATACCCATCGCCAGCAGTGCCACGGGCGCGGCACGGTTTAAGATGTCGATCGGGCTACCAAACAGGCGGCCATCCTGCACGACGATCTGAAAGAAATGCGGAGCTACCAGGCTATCCACCAGCAGCACCAGCAGCAGCGCCACGATTTGCGGCGTGCCGGTCGGCCAGCTGAAGCGGCGCTTCGCTTCGCCAGTTTGCGAAAGAGAACGGGACATCACATATGACTCCTTACGCCGCGATGGCATTCATGATCGCCGGAACCGACAGTTTATCCAGCGGGATCTCTGCCACCTGCCTGCGATCGCGCATGATGATGACGCGATCGGCATAGCCAACCAGCTCCTCCAGCTCAGACGAGATCACCAGCAGCGCCAGACCGTCGGCGCACAGCGTTTCGATAAGCCGGATGATTTCGGCATGCGCGCCCACGTCGATACCGCGCGTGGGCTCGTCGAGGATCAGGAACTGCGGTTTGGTCAGCAGCCAGCGCGAGAGCAACACCTTCTGCTGATTACCGCCCGAAAGGAACTCGATGGGCTGTTCCGCGCTCGGGGTACGGATACCGAGCTGGCGGATGAAGCGCTCGGCAATCGCGTTCTGCTCGCGCTTAGGGATCGGACGCAGCCAGCCGCGCTGGGCCTGTAGCGCCAGAATGATGTTTTCCCGCACCGAGGCGGCGGCAATAATCCCGTCCGTTTTTCTGTCCTCCGGGCAGAAGCCCACGCCGAGGCACGACGCCTGATGCGGTGAACGTAGCGTTTGCGGTTTGCCTTTGATCAGCGCCGTTCCGCTGTCGGCAGGTTTGATCCCGAAGATCACTTCGGCGGTTTCGGTGCGCCCGGAGCCTAACAGCCCTGCCAGACCCACAATTTCACCGGGGCGTACCTCGAGGTTAAACGGCGCGATGGTCCCTTTTTTGCCGTAATCGTGAAACGCGGCGATCGGTTTTTCGCTCAGCAGCGTGCGGCCCGCACGCTGGAGTGCGTTGGTCTCCAGCTCGCGACCCAGCATCATTTTGACCAGCTCAATCTGCGGCAGCTCGCGGGTTTCCCGGCAGCCGACAAAGCCGCCGTTGCGCAGCACCGTAATACGGTCGCTCACCTCGTAAACCTGATCGAGGAAGTGCGTAACAAAGATCAGGCTCACGCCCTGATCGCGCAGCTGGCGCATCAGGGTAAAAAGCATCTCCACTTCCTGGGTATCGAGGCTGGCGGTGGGTTCATCGAGGATCAGCACTTTCGCCGAGAGATCGATAGCGCGACAAATCGCCACGATCTGCTGCATCGCCACGGAAAAACGGTTCAGCGGTTCGCGCACGTCGAGAGAGAAGCCATACGATTCCATCAGCTTCGCGGCGCGCGCTTCCATCTCTTTACGGCGCAGCAGGCCAAAACGTCTGGGCTCGCGGCCAATAAACAGGTTATCCGCTACCGACATGTTTGGCAGCAGGTTCACTTCCTGGTAGACCGTGCCGATCCCCAGTTGCTGCGCATGCGCGGTGTTTTTGGGCGAAATAGCATTACCTTCCAGCCAGATAGCGCCGCGATCGGCGTGATAGACCCCGGTCAGGGTTTTAATCAGCGTCGACTTCCCCGCCCCGTTTTCGCCGAGCAACGCCATGATCTCCCCCCGCCGCAGGCTGAAATCAACGTTATCCAGCGCCTTAACGCCAGGGAAAAATTTACTCAGGCCCTCTGTGCGGAGGATTTCCTGGTGTTGTTCGGTGGTCATGGTTTCCCCCTGCATTAAGCCGGATGACGCTACGCTTATCCGGCCTACAAATGAGCGTATCGTAGGCCGGGTAAGCGCAGCGCCACCCGGCAATGTCACTGATCAGTAGCCCATATTTTTCTTCTTCTCTAACTCTTCTTTCGCCGTGTCCGGCAGGTAGAGCGTGGATTTGGTGATGGTCAACTTCTCAGGCTGGGTGCCGTCTTTCTTGAATTTCTCCAGCGCATCGAATGCCGGGCCCGCCATGTTCGGCGTCAGCTCCACGCTGGCGTTCGCTTCGCCGTCAATCATCGCTTTGTAGATGTCCGGTACGCCGTCGATCGAGCCGGTGAGAATATCTTTGCCCGGCTTCAGGCCCGCTTCTTTGATGGCCTGGATGGCGCCGATCACCATGTCGTCGTTGTGGGCGTAAACCATGCAGATATTTTTGCCGTTATTTTCTGCCTTGATGAAGCTTTCCATGACCTCTTTACCCTTGCTGCGGGTGAAGTCGCCGGACTGAGAACGGATGATCTTGATGTTTGGTGCTTTGGCGATGGCCTCCGCGAAACCTTTCTTACGGTCGATAGCCACGCTCGCCCCGACGGTGCCCTGCAACTCAACCACGTTACATGGCTTGCCATCCACCTGCTTCACCAGCCAGTCACCAATCAGTTTGCCTTCCAGCACGTTATCGGCGGTGACGGTGGTCATATAGAGAGATTTGTCTTTTACGTCGATGGAACGGTCGAGCAGGAACACAGGAATTTCAGCCTCTTTAGCTTCCTTCAGCACCGGTTCCCAGCCCGTGGCAACAACCGGGGCGATAAAGATGGCATCCACGCCCTGAGCGATAAAAGAGCGCACCGCTTTAATCTGATTCTCTTGCTTTTGCTGACCATCGGCGATTTTCAGGGTAATACCGCGCTTTTCGGCCTCACTTTTCGCCACGTTCGTTTCAGCGGCGCGCCAGCCGGATTCAGATCCGACCTGCGAAAATCCAACGGTTAACGGTGCGGCCATCGCCATAGACGACATGGCTGCCGAAACTGCTGTAACAAGAAGTAAGCGCTTCCACATATGAACGTCCTCGTAGGGTAGGTTATTGTTGGTTAAAAGATGTTCTGCGGATGAACTATAGCCAATGGAATATGTTACGGATTGCGTTACATCACACTTCAGAAAAGTGAATAAAACGTTAATCACAAGTTTGTAATCGCTTTCATTTCCACATTTAAAATGCGGCTGAGTTTATGGATTATCCTGTCATGAAAACGGTCTGAAAAGTGAAAGCGCGAGGGAGATAAGACGAAAACAGGCGAAGACTTTCAGCGCCAGTTGGCTATAATACCTGCCACTTGTTACCATCCATTTTAAAGGACACCGACATGAGCTTACTCAACGTCCCTGCGGGTAAAGAACTGCCAGAAGACATCTACGTTGTGATCGAAATCCCGGCCAACGCAGATCCAATCAAATACGAAATCGACAAAGACACCGGTGCGCTGTTCGTTGACCGTTTCATGTCTACCGCCATGTTCTATCCGTGCAACTACGGCTACATCAACCACACTCTGTCTCTGGACGGTGATCCGGTTGACGTACTGGTCCCAACACCATACCCATTGCAGCCAGGCTCCGTCATTCGCTGCCGTCCTGTTGGCGTGCTGAAAATGACTGACGAAGCGGGTGAAGATGCGAAACTGGTTGCCGTACCGCACACCAAGCTGAGCAAAGAGTACGATCACATTAAAGATGTGAACGACCTGCCAGAGCTGCTGAAAGCGCAGATCGCCCACTTCTTCGAGCACTACAAAGATCTCGAAAAAGGCAAATGGGTTAAAGTTGAAGGCTGGGATAACGCAGAAGCGGCGAAAGCAGAAATCATCGCGTCTTTCGAGCGTGCTGCTAAGAAGTAATTCTTACTGCTGATACTAAGCCCCGCGCGTCGGGGCTTTTTTATGCCTTTCGATGCGCCCGGCGGCGCTACGCTTGCACGGGCCTACAATCAGCAAGAGGCGCAAAACGATAACGCCACCTTACGGTGGCGCTGTCGTTTTTCAGAACTGGTCTCTGTCTAACCAGTTACCGCTTTCAATCAGCGTTAACCCGTTGACCGAACGTTGGTACACATACATCCATGCACTGCCGTAAGGCGTCTGGATCAACTGGCGAGCGTATTCACCGCCCCTGGTGCGCAAGGCATCAAGTTCGGCCAGCGTAGCATTATCAATACGATAAACCTCACCCTGTACCGTTCCGTTCCCCGGAACCGCGCCTGGATAGTGGCCCAGACTGTACAACTGGTAGTTTTCGATTGTGTAATTTCCCAGCAACTGGGCGTTGGTCATCCAGTGGCTGTTGCCTTGCTTGGTTCGTAAACTGCCGTAAACAAATATTCGCATTGCTAAAACTCAAACTGATAGAGCAGATCAAGTGCCTGGTCTACGCCGGACACTGCTTCCAGATATAGCTTAGGCATCAGGCGATAACGTAACGTGAGTGTAGCCAGTGAGTCAAAGATCCCCACGCCATATTTTACCTGTAGACCCGGCAGTACATAGCCGCTGACCACTACCTGCGAAGAGTCACCCACGCCCTGAGTGTCCAGCGCCAGATTGCTTACGCCAAACGTCTCGCCGATTTTACCCACAACCTGACCACTTTGTGCAACCCCCAGACCGACTAACATCGATGTCATTGCCGCACCATCGCCCTGTTGGCTATCCAGACCCTGGCCGCGCAGCAGGTAGGAGAGCGCTTCCTGTTGCGACATGGCCGGGTCAGAGAAGATCTCTGCCTTAGGTTCATCGGCGGAGCCCGTCACGCGCACGCCCGCAATCACATCATCTTCGGTGGCTTCCGGGTTACGGATCGCTTCGATATTGAGTACCGGCTGATCCGGTGGGCCGGAGAACAGCAGCTCACCTTTACGCACAATCAAATCCTGACCGTAGGCATGGAAGCGCCCTTCAGGAATATTGATTTGTCCATTGAGGCCAAGCCCCTGTTGATCCTGCGCCACCTTCAGGTCACCCGTGAGTCTCGCCTTCAGCCCAAACGCGTCCAAACGCACGTTATTCCCCACGTGCACAATAAGATTACTATTGATCGGTATGCCAGCGCTCTTCTGTTCAACAGGTTTCAGATTTTCATTGAGCATAACTTCATCACTGGAGACGCCAACCGCGCTTTCCGGCACTTCGTGAACCACGATGCGCGCCCAGGGCACGTCGACGCGGCCGTCCAGGGTGAAGAGACTCGGCGTTGCCTCAAAGACCACGTCTGGCGACACGTCCAGGCGCACCATCGGCGGTACCGTGATACGCACCCTGCTGCCCTTGGCCGCAATACGGGCGCGCCAGTTGTCGAGCTGGCTCCAGTCTGCGTCACCATTCAGGTTGATTTGTCCCTGCTGTGTCAGCACTGAGCCACTGAGGGTTGAGCTTTGGCCGTTAAAGTTCATCGTCAGCTGGCTTGGCTGCATATCGAACGGCATAAAGTTACCGTCAATGTCCACGCCGTTTAACCGCATTTGGCCAAACAGCTGCGGGCTTTGCGCATCCCCCGCCAGACGCAGGTTGGCGCTGAGCATCCCCGCCGCCTTTTCTCCCCGCGAGAAAATCGGATTCACCATCGCCAGGTTGAAGTTGCGAATATTGACGTTGCCGCCGAGATTGCGCCGCCCTTGCGGATCGGTAATTTGCACCTGTCCGTCAAGCTGACCGTTGTTGGTCAGACGAATAAGCCATCCCAGTTCCGCACGATTGTTACGCAGGTCAGCGTTCACATTCAGGGTGTCGAACGCCACCGGCAGCGGCGCGTCATTGACCTCCTGCGTCACCTTCACGTTACGCCCGGAGAGGGTAACGCTGCCCTGCGGCAGTCCCTCTTTAGTGGTGTCCCACGCGACGTCCGCTTTACCGCTGAAGACCCCGCTGGCCTGGGTGGTTTCCGGCATAAACGGTTTCAGCATCGCCAGGTCAAAACGGTTGAGGTTGATCTGCGCGCGTCCTTCCGCGCCCGCATCAATGGTCTGCGGCACGCACAGCTCAGCATTCGGGTTGGTCCAGCAGTGTGGCCCAATGCTGATCTTTTGCTCCGCATTGCGGTAGTCCAGCGCGATGGATCGGGACAGCACCAGCGGGCCGACCGGCGTGCTGAAGCGGGTGTTATCCAGCACGCCCTTCCAGCGCGTTGCCTGGCGGTCAAAACTGCCCGTCAGGTGCAGCTGCCCGGAGACCGGCTCGCCCTGCACGCGCAGCTGGAGATCGTGCTGCTTTTCGTTACCTTTTGCCGCCAGCGTAACCAGACTGATGTTCACGTCCGGCTGGGAGATACGCTCCACGCGCAGGTCCAGGTTTCCGCCGATCTGATCGGTGGATTTCACGTCCCCTTCGACGCGCACGCGGGCAATGGAAAGTTCCTGCCAGCGCAGGTTATTGGCGGTGATGTCCGCCAGCAGCTGCGGCGCCTCCACTGTACCGCGAACCTTCACTAACCCCTTCGCCGTCCCGCCAAGACCCGGCAGGGCGTTATCGAGATTTGGCGCGTCGATGGTGGCATCCAGATCGAGATCTTTCACCCCCAGCTCGCCTTTGATATCTGCCGTGTTGCGGCCCAGCGCCACGTGCAGGCCCGGGATCACCCACTGGAGATAGCTGTTGCCCTTAAGCGAGCCCTCTACGTTGACTTTGTTCTGCTTCACATTACCGGTGAGCTTGAGTTCCGGCACGTCCATCTGCCAGGTGCCGCCGTACAGGCTACCGCGGGTTTTGATCAGACCATTCAGTTTTGACGGCCAGTCCGGGACTTCTTTAGCGGTGTTGATCCCGGTCAGCTTCAGCTCGCCGCGCCAGCTGATCGCCTGCTGCCAGTCGAGCAGCGCGATCAGCTCGGTTTTCCCTTCCAGCGCCGCCACGGTCAGCTTGTCGAGGTTAACCTGCAACTCGTTACCCTTCGCATCCAGAGTAATATCGGCGGGCGGTACTCCCTGCCCCTTCACTGCCGTACGGAACGACAGCGTGTAGTCGGTCATTTTGCCACTCAGCTTCAGCTTTAGATCGTCGGCCTGGAACTGCTTTTCACCGGTGAACGGCCAGTAAAGCTGCTTGCTGACAATCTCAAGGTTGAGCGGTAGACCAGCCTCTGCCAGCTGGGTTTGCCCGCGCAGTACCATATCCACAGGGCCGGAGAGGTTCACGCCGAACTCCAGCTTCTCGCGCAGCGCGCCGCCGACTTTCACCTTCACCTTCTCGCCTTTCAGCGGATCGATGTTCAGGGCGCTGTTAAGGGTAATATCTACCGGCCAGTTATCGCGCAGCAGCGCATTGCCTGAGGCGTTTACCGACCCCTGGTTGGTATCGATATCCAGCGCGTCGAGCTTCATGTTGCCGTCGATACTGCTGACTTTAAGCAGCATGTTGAAGACCGTCAGATCGGTATCGCCGGTCAGACGCAGCTGCTCGCCCTTAAACTCTTCGATATTGAGGTTCAGCGGCAGATGCACGTCGGTCATCTCCGGCAGAACCGGTTTCGAGAAGAGATCTTTCAGCGTTTCACCCAGCGGTTTTTCTTCCGGCTGCGGGTTCTGGATCTTCGGCTCGACGATCTCTTCCTGCGCCACGTCGGCCACCTTCGGCAGCGCAATCAGCAGCCCTTGCAGGGAGGTTGGGGTCAGGGTGAGGTTTTTCTCCTGCCAGCGCAGACCGGAGGTGAAATCCATCACGGATACCGTCGTGTCGTCGATTTTGATATTGACGTTATCCAGCGCGACCCGGTAGAGCGCAATCGGGTACGGCGTGGAGAGATTCAGCGGGCCGCTGTCCTCTTCCTCGACAGGCTCAGACTTCGGCATTTTTTTGGAGTCTATCGCCACGTTAACGTCTTTTAGCGACAGATCGTTTACGCACAGCTGGCTGTCCCGCAGGCAGCCGAGCTTTACCGCCAGATGAAATTCGCCCGCGTTCACCGCCACGCCGGGCTGTTCATAACGAATATTATTCAGGCGCAGATCGCGCCAGCCGCCCGTCACCTGGCCGATTTCCAGCCCTGGCACCCAGCGGTTCGCGGCGTTAAACAGCAGATGCAGGCCCGTGGTGGTACCCACCAGAAATGCCACCGTACCGAGCAGTAATACGATAAAAATCAGCACCCCGAGGCTTATCTTCTTCCATAAACTCATAATTCAGGCCCCAGACCGATGTAAAACTGTAAACCGTGTTCTTCTTTGTCGCCCACCGGAACGGCGAAATCGAGCTTGATCGGCCCGACCGGTGACTGCCAGCGCACGCCCACACCCGCGCCGGTTTTGAAATCGCTGCGGCGGATGTCGTTCACCGCCTCGCCGCTGTCGACAAACATGGCGCCCCACCATTTGCCGCTGACGTTGTACTGATACTCCAGCGAGCCGGTCGCCAGTTTAGAGGCCCCGGTCAATTGGCCTTTCTCGTTTTCAGGTGAGATCGATTTGTACTTATAGCCGCGAATGCTGCGGTCGCCCCCGGCGAAGAAACGCAGATCTGGCGGAACGCGTTCGAAGTCACCGGTTTCGATCCAGCCCAGGTTGCCGCGAACCACAAAGCGGTGCTTGTCGTAGAGGGTACGGATCCAGACGTTTTGCGCCTGCACGACGGAGAAATCCACGTCTGAGCCCCAGGCGGAGTTGGAATAATCGATGGAGTAGCGCTGTGAATCGCCCCAGGTCGGCATCAGGCCACCGCGCGAGCGGGTACGGCTGATCATCACGCCCGGATAAAGCAGCATGGTGGTGTTGGTGACGTTTGCCTGAGTAAAGTGGTCAAGGCTCCAGCGCAGGTTAATGGCGCGCTGCCAGCCGCTGGAGAGATCCCAGAAGCGTGATACCGCAAGCGTCGTCGAATCCTGCTCGGTATCGTTCAAATCGGTACGCTTAAAGCCGCCCTGCACGAGGTAGTATTGCTCAAGCGGATTTTTCAGCAGCGGCATTTTATAGCTGAAGTCCAGCTGCTGTTCAGGCGCAGACAGGCTGAGGCTGGTGGTCAGGCTGTGACCGTAGGAGTTCATCCACGGTTTTTTCCACGAGGCTTTCACGCGCGGGCCGACATCCGTGGAGTAGCCGACACCGGTCTCAATGGTGTTCTCGGTGCGCGGTGAGACCACGCCATGCAGCGGTAACACTTTCGTTTTACGGGATTTATCAAATTGCGGTGCCACCACCACGGAGTTAAACCAGCCGGTGGCAGATAAACGACGGTTCAGCTCGCCCAGGTCGCTGGACTGGTAGTAGTCGCCCTTTTTAAACGGCACCAGGTTTCGCAGATACTCATCACGGATTTGCGATCCTTCAAAGGTTACATCGCCAAACCGATAGCGCTCGCCGCTGTCGTAATCGATATCCCAGAATGCCTGACGTCGTTCAAGCGCAACGCCCAGCTGGCTTTTGTTGAACTGGCTGTCAAAGTAGCCTTTGCGCAGCGAAACGCTGGTTAAGGATTTTTTAAAGCGATCGTAATCCCCGTGATTAAGCACGGTGCCCACTTTCGGGCGGTTGCTGAGCAGATCCAGGTAGTCACGATCCGTGCGTGCACCGCCGCGCAGCACCACGTTCGTGCCGCCAATCAGGACGGGTTCTCCCGGCGAGACGCGGGCAATCAATACCTGACGTCCTTTAGCCGGCGGCGGGCGTAAATCGAAATCAATGGTGGGTTCGTAGTACCCCAACGCCTTTAAGCCTTCGCGAATGGCGTCATCCACGCGCGCGCGAAAACGCCGATCCGGCGTGACTTCATCGCTCTGGATGGTGGAAAGCTGCGCACGCACGTTTTTTTCCAGCGCCCCGGATAACCCCTCAACCTGCAAACGGACATTCGCCGCGCTGGCAATCCCGCTTGTCAGCATTAAACTGACTAAACATAACTGGCGGATCTTTGTCACGTTTTCTCCTGAATATCCCTGTTTCCACCCTGGAAGCAAATGCAGTGCCGCTCCGCGGCAAAATACGGCCTGAAAGCCAAAAACCCAAATTACGGGTTGAAAAAGGGCCTAACACCCAAATATTTCTTATGATTAAATCTAGACTCATTCATCGCATTTATTGTGTTCAATTAAACGCTTCGTGACAACCTTAACCGAAACAACGCTACCCCGGAGGCCCCACCGTGAGTTTATTTGATAAAAAGCATCTGGTATCACAAGCCGATGCGTTACCGGGACGCAACACCCCTATGCCAGTGGCGACATTACACGCCGTAAACAACCATTCAATGACAAACGTTCCTGATGGAATGGAGATCGCCCTGTTTGCCATGGGCTGCTTCTGGGGCGTAGAACGCCTGTTCTGGCAACTGCCGGGCGTGTACAGCACCGCTGCGGGCTACACCGGAGGATATACGCCTAACCCAACCTACCGCGAAGTCTGTTCCGGTGAGACCGGTCATGCTGAAGCGGTGCGTGTGGTGTATGACCCGAGCGTCATCAGCTATGAACAGCTGCTCCAGGTGTTCTGGGAAAACCATGACCCGGCGCAGGGCATGCGTCAGGGTAACGATCACGGCACCCAATACCGCTCGGCCATCTATCCGCTCACCCCTGAGCAGGAGGCTGCGGCCCACGCCAGCCTGACGCGTTTCCAGGAAGCGATGCAGGCAGCCGGTGATAAACGTCAGGTCACGACGGAAATCGCTACTGCGAAACCGTTCTACTATGCCGAAGACGACCACCAGCAGTACCTGCATAAAAATCCGTACGGCTACTGCGGCATTGGCGGCATCGGCGTCTGTCTGCCTCCACAGCAGGACTGATTACAACATCAGCGCCACGCGAGCCGCGTGGCGCGCCTGTAAGCAAAAGTGTCAGTTCATTACTTAACCACTCTCTGCCTTTTCATCCGGCCACTTTTTGCCGAAAACGTGACCTCTGGCAGATTTACACGCCTTTACGCTATACTACCGCTGAAATAATCGGCTCAACGCTACGAGCTGAGTTCAATGTGTCTTCACACGAATGGTATCAACTCCCCTTCTGAGGATCTGGCGAGAAGCCGGATAAACTATGTTAAACAGTATTTTAGTAATACTTTGTCTTATTGCCGTCAGTGCATTTTTCTCGATATCGGAGATCTCGCTGGCTGCCTCCCGTAAAATCAAACTGAAGCTGCTTGCCGACGAGGGCAACATCAACGCATCACGCATTCTGAAAATGCAGGAAAACCCAGGCATGTTCTTTACCGTGGTGCAGATTGGCCTGAACGCGGTCGCCATTCTTGGCGGTATCGTGGGCGATGCAGCATTTTCTCCGGCGTTTTATAGCCTCTTTGTAAAGTACATGTCCGCAGAGCTGGCCGAGCAGTTGAGCTTCATCCTCTCCTTCTCGCTGGTCACCGGTTTGTTCATTCTATTCGCGGACCTGACCCCGAAACGCATCGGTATGATTGCGCCAGAAGCTGTGGCTTTGCGTATCATCAACCCGATGCGCTTCTGCCTGTATGTCTTCCGTCCGCTGGTGTGGTTCTTCAACGGCCTGGCGAACGTCATTTTCCGCATCTTCAAGCTGCCGATGGTGCGTAAAGACGACATCACCTCCGACGATATTTATGCGGTGGTGGAAGCCGGGGCGCTGGCAGGCGTGCTGCGCAAGCAGGAGCACGAGCTGATCGAGAACGTTTTCGAACTGGAATCCCGTACCGTGCCGTCCTCCATGACCGGCCGTGAGAACATCATCTGGTTCGATCTGCATGAAGACGAGCAGAGCCTGAAGACCAAAGTGGCGCAGCATCCGCACTCCAAGTTCCTGGTCTGTAACGAAGATATCGACCATATCATCGGCTATGTGGACTCCAAAGACCTGCTGAACCGCGTGCTAGCAAACCAGAGCCTGGCACTGAACAGCGGCGTGCAGATCCGTAACACCCTGATTGTGCCGGACACCCTGACGCTCTCCGAAGCGCTGGAAAGTTTCAAAACCGCCGGTGAAGACTTCGCGGTGATCATGAACGAATATGCGCTGGTGGTGGGCATTATCACCCTCAACGACGTCATGACGACGCTGATGGGCGACCTGGTCGGCCAGGGGCTGGAAGAGCAAATTGTGCAGCGTGATGAGAACTCATGGCTGATCGATGGTGGTACGCCGATTGAAGACGTCATGCGCGTGCTCGACATCGACGAGTTCCCGCAGTCCGGAAACTACGAGACCATCGGCGGCTTTATGATGTTTATGCTGCGTAAGATCCCGAAACGTACCGACTCGGTGAAATTCTCTGGCTTCAAGTTTGAAGTGGTGGATATTGATAACTACCGCATCGACCAGTTGCTGGTAACGCGCATTGATAGTAAACCGACCGTGCTGGTACCGAAGCTGCCAGATGCGGAAGATAAGGTGTCGGCGTAATTTATGAAGGGCAGCGGTGAGCTGCCCTTTTTGTTTTAAAACGGAAGCTGCCGTTTATGTAATTTAAATAATTTTTAAGTCCTTAGAAGGGGGACGAATTGAGATAAATAAAGGCAGAGCCTGCGATATTATTAAATTTAAAAATATCCCCGCTTACTTTAAGAAAAATCGTTCTGTCTTCAATGCTAACTTTCACGCCAGGATCAGTGGTGACAAGGAAAGGTTCATAACCATTTTTAATGTCTTCTAAAAAAACCTCATCGGTCTTTTGTGCCGTGTAAAGATAATATTTATATACGAAAGAAGTCGTCGCACCCGCGTTGCTTTCCGTGATATACAACATAGACTTATCAGCTACGGCATGCCGATAAACTATAGTCTGCTCAAGGTAAAAAAAGTCACCAAGCATGCGCCAAATCCCATATCCTATGGTAGCTAACATAAATAACACAAATATATTCTTATTTTTAAAAACCAGATCTCGATGCATAATTATTCCATTTATTTTCCATGCGTAACGGCTTCCCTTCTCAGCCAACAGTTAAAGCTGACCTCTTTACAACTCGCTTATAAAAAGTATAGGGGTATTGTTTATGCCATGGATAATAAGACCAATAGTGATCCAAGTTTTTAATGTTTTATATCAATTTTTAGCACTGAAAAAGATTTTAAGAAAAACTTCATCAATTCATGGTTATGCCCGTTAATACAAATAACGCCATGTCAAAACTATCTGCTTCAGGGTATGTCTCTGGACTGGCCCCACAAACATCAACGGCTCCCATCGGGAGCCGTCTTTTTAACTACTACTGCATAGCACGTTGGTTAAGCCATCTCAGTTTGCAGACGCATAACCTGACGGTTGACTTCGGACATCACAGACAAGTGCTGTTTGTCCTTCACTTTCGGGATAAGGATTTTGCCCTTATCGAACTCAAAAGCGCCAACATCCTTGATATACAACCGTCCACGGAACAGGATCTTCACGTACTTCGCCACCTGAAGCGGGTTGTAGCGTTGGAAAATTTTCATTCTTGTATCTCCTGCGAATCATACGCCCTTGCGGTGCCACAATCGGCCCGACTGTCCTGAGCGCAAATTTTGATGCCCAATGACTATAGACCAGAACCTCGTACTTACCCAGTGTGCATAAGTTTATTTACCGTTTGATTACAATTATTCAGAATAATCTTTGCAAAGCGTGATACAGAGCAGTATATGCCGTCGTTTTTGCGTGGATATGTGCGTTCGCCCGCAAACTGGCATCGGGATTGCGGGAAAAGCCCATTGATCGCACTTATGATTAAAAGCGCATGACCAAGTGGTCGGATCACCTGCTCACAATAAGGAAACACCATGACCCTACGTAACCTCCTGGCAGCAGCTTGCCTGTTGCTGCCGCTGATGGCTTCCGCACACAACCTTGAAAAAGGACAACGTGTCCCGCCGGTCGGCATTGCTGACCGGGGAGAATTGATTCTCGACAATGATAAGTTTAGCTACAAAGCCTGGAATAGCGCGCAGCTTGCGGGCAAAGTGAGAGTTGTACAGCATATTGCCGGACGTACATCCGCTAAAGAGAAAAACGCCACCCTCGTGGAAGCGATCAAGGCCGCAAAACTCCCGCACGATCGCTACCAGACCACCACCATCGTGAATACCGACGACGCGATTCCCGGCTCCGGGATGTTTGTGCGCTCAAGCCTTGAGAGCAATAAGAAGCTCTATCCCTGGTCGCAGTTTATTGTCGACAGCAACGGCGTGACGCGTAAGGCGTGGCAGCTGGAAGAAGAGAGTTCAGCGATTGTTGTGCTGGACAAAAACGGTCGCGTACAGTGGGTTAAAGACGGCGCGCTGACGCAGGATGAGGTGCAGCAGGTAGTAGCCCTGCTGCATAAGCTACTGGCTCAGTAAAGTGACACCCTGAAGCCAGGGTTGAGGAACGACTCGCGCGGGGTGTAGTCCAGTGGCTTACCCTGCCAGTCATGCACATGCGCGCCTGCGGCCGCAGCCACCGCATGCCCTGCCGCCGTATCCCAGACGTTCGTCGGCCCGAAACGGGGGTACAACTGCGCCTGCCCTTCCGCCACCAGACAGAACTTCAGCGACGAGCCAATCGACGTCGTCTGGTGTTCCCCCAGCTGTTGCAGGTACTCCTCCAGCTCGCTGTCGCTGTGCGAGCGGCTGATCACCACCAGCGGAGGACGGGCATCTCGCACCTGGATCTGCTTACGCACGCCGCACTCTTCCTTCCAGGCTTTACCTTCCGCCGCGCTGTACATCACCTTCATCACCGGGGCATAAACCACGCCAAGCACCGCCTTTCCTTTTTCAATCAGGGCGATATTCACGGTAAATTCACCGTTACGCTTGATGAACTCTTTCGTGCCGTCCAGCGGGTCCACCAGCCAGTAACGCTGCCAGTGCTGACGTTCGTCCCAGCCCTGGGGCGCTTCTTCAGAAAGGACCGGAATATCCGGCGTCAGGGTCTGCAAACCTTTCAGGATCACCGTATGCGCCGCGATATCCGCCGCCGTCACCGGGGAGTCGTCCGCTTTGCTGACAACATCCATCGGTTTCGCACCGTCGTACACCTGCATAATGGCATCACCCGCATCCCGTGCGAGCTGACAAATTTGATCTAACATTCTCCACCTCTTCGTTAACGCAGTGGGCATAACTTATTGTTTTAGTTATATCGTAATGTGAACAATTCCGCTATCTGTGAAGCAATTCTGGTTTCAGCGTTCTTTTTTCTGGCAGCATTCACACTTCTGTAAGCAACAAATACTACATACATACTCTTTTGTGGCTTGGATCGAAAAAAGGACTCCTCAGATGATTAAGTTTAGCGCAACGCTCCTGGCAACGCTGATTGCGGCAAGCGTTCAGGCAGCGACGGTGGATCTCCGCATTCTGGAAACCACCGATCTGCACGGCAACATGATGGACTTCGATTACTACAAAGATACGCCTGTCAAAAAATTCGGACTGGTACGTACGGCAAGTTTGATCAACGCCGCCCGCGGTGAAGTGAAAAACAGCGTGCTGGTCGATAACGGGGACTTAATTCAGGGCAGCCCGCTCAGCGACTACATGGCGGCGAAGGGGCTGAAGAAAGGCGAGATCCATCCTGTTTATAAGGCAATGAATACGCTGGACTATGCCGTCGGCAACCTGGGCAACCACGAATTTAACTACGGCCTGAAATACCTGCACGATGCGCTGGCAGGAGCAAAATTCCCGTACGTTAATGCCAATATCATCGACGTTAAGACGAAAAAGCCGCTCTTTACCCCTTACCTGATTAAAGAGACCGAGGTTGTCGACCAGGATGGTAAAAAACAGACGCTGAAAATCGGCTATATCGGCTTTGTGCCGCCGCAGATCATGACGTGGGATAAAGCCAACCTCGACGGGAAAGTAACCGTCAACGACATTACCGAAACGGCGCGCAAATACGTGCCGGAGATGCGGGCGAAAGGCGCAGATGTGGTGGTCGTTGTGGCCCACTCTGGCCTCTCGGCCGACCCGTATCAGGCGATGGCTGAGAACTCCGTGTATTACCTCAGCCAGGTACCGGGCGTCGATGCGATCCTGTTTGGTCACGCCCACGCCGTCTTCCCGGGCAATGATTTCGCCAGTATCAAAGGCGCGGACATCGAAAAAGGGACGCTCAACGGTGTGCCATCGGTGATGCCGGGCATGTGGGGCGACCACCTTGGCGTGGTAGATCTGGTGCTGAATAACGACAGCGGGAGCTGGAAAGTCACGCAGTCGAAAGCGGAAGCGCGTCCGATTTATGATGCCGCTGCAAAAAAATCCCTGGCCGAAGAAGATAAAAAGCTGGTCGATGTCCTGAAGCATGACCACGACGCAACGCGTGAATTTGTCAGCAAGCCGATCGGTAAATCGGCTGATAACATGTACAGCTTCCTCGCGCTGGTACAGGATGACCCGACCGTGCAGGTAGTCAACATGGCGCAGAAAGCCTATGCCGAGCACTATATTCAGGGCGATCCGGATCTGGCCAATCTGCCGGTTCTGTCTGCCGCGGCGCCATTCAAAGTGGGCGGGCGTAAGAACGATCCGGCCAGCTACGTTGAGGTGGAAAAAGGCCAGCTGACCTTCCGTAATGCCGCCGATCTCTACCTCTATCCCAACACCCTCGTGGTGGTGAAAGCCACCGGGAAAGAGGTGAAGGAGTGGCTGGAATGCTCTGCCGGACAGTTCAACCAGATCGATCCGCACAGCAGCAAACCGCAGTCGCTGATAAACTGGGACGGTTTCCGCACCTACAACTTCGACGTGATCGACGGCGTGGAATATCAGATTGATGTAACCCAGCCCGCGAAATATGACGGCGAATGTCAGGCCATTAATCCGCAGGCAGAACGCATCAAACACCTGACCTTCAACGGCAAAGCAATTGATCCGAATGCCTCTTTCCTGGTGGTGACCAACAACTACCGCGCCTATGGCGGTAAGTTTGCCGGTACGGGTGACAGCCACATCGCCTTTGCCTCGCCGGATGAGAACCGTTCGGTGCTGGCGGCGTGGATTAGCGCGGAGTCGAAAAAAGCGGGTGAAATTCATCCGGCGGTGGATAACAACTGGCGTCTGGCGCCGATCCACAGCGACACGACGCTGGATATTCGCTTTGAGACATCACCGTCCGATAAAGCAGCCGCGTTTATCAAGGATAAGGCGCAGTATCCGATGAAACAGGTCGCGACGGATGATATTGGGTTCGCGATTTATCAGGTGGATTTGAGCAGGTAGCGATGATTGTGCCGGGTGGCGCTTGCGCTTACCCGGCCTACGGGATCGAGGATTGCGGGTAGGCCGGGTAAGGCGAAGCCGCCACCCGGCATTTCATGCCGCACGCTCGTCCCTATTCGCCAGCACCTGCGGCGTATTGACCTCAATCCAGTCGGCCAGCGCGGCCACCTTCTCGCTCACCTGTAGCCCCAGCGGCGTCAGGCTATACTCCACATGCGGCGGTACGACCGGATACGACACGCGATCGACAAACCCGTCCTGCTCCAGCGCCTGAAGCGATTGGGCCAGCATCTTCTCGCTCACACCGCCCAGCTTGCGGCGCAGATCGCTAAAACGATGCGTCCCCTGACGTAACGCCACCAGGATCAGCACGCCCCAGCGGCTGGTAACATGTTTGAGCACTTCCCGTGACGGGCACTGTTCTGCAAAGAGATTGCCATCGCGCATTTGCTCGCTGAGCGTCGGTATCGGTGTTTTCATACTTACCTTTTTGTGCGTACTTACTAAAAGTTAGTTATGGTGATAGTGTGCCACAACACCAGACAAACACGAAGGAGATTCATCATGATCGCGATTACCGGCGCAACCGGCCAGCTTGGCCAACACGTTATTGAAGAACTGCTGAAAACCGTTCCGGCCAGTCAGATCGTGGCTATTGTGCGTAACCCGGCAAAAGCCGACGCCTTAAGCCAGCGGGGAATTGTGGTACGTCAGGCGGACTATACCGACCAGGCCGCGTTCACCACCGCCCTGAACGGCGTGGATAAGCTGCTGCTTATCTCCTCCAGCGAAGTGGGCCAGCGCGCCGTACAGCACCAGAACGTGATAAACGCCGCCAAAGCCGCCGGGGTGAAATTCATCGCCTATACCAGCCTGCTGCATGCGGACAGATCCCCGCTGGGTCTGCACGTTGAGCACGTCGAAACCGAAAATGCACTGGCGGCTTCAGGCGTGCCTTACGCCCTGCTGCGCAACGGCTGGTACACCGAAAACTACCTGGCAAGCGCGCCGCCAGCGCTGGAACACGGCGTATTTATAGGTGCCGCAGGCGAAGGCAAAATTGCCTCTGCGACCCGTGCGGATTACGCGGCGGCTGCGGCAAAAGTGATTTCTGAAGAGGGTCACGCCGGCAAGGTGTATGAACTGGCAGGTGACAATGCCTGGACGCTGAGCGAACTGGCTGCGGAGCTTAGCAAGCAGAGCGGTAAGCCGGTAACGTATCAGAACCTCAGCGAAGCCGATTATGCCGCTGCACTGAAAGGCGTTGGTCTGCCTGCCGGGCTGGCGGAGATGCTGGCGGATTCCGATACCGGCGCGTCCAAAGGCGGCCTGTTTGACGACAGCCGTACCCTGAGCAAACTGATTGGCCGTCCGACCACGCCGCTGGCGGAGAGCATCAAAGCCATTCTGTAATTGTTAAGAATTGGTTATTTTTTGTGGCATCCCTTCGGGTCATCTCGGATAATGAAGCGATGACCCACAAGGAGGCTCACCGTGCAAGGCGTACCGGAACAGTTTACTGATGAGAGAGACAGCGCGCGCTTTCGCCATCTGGCGCAGTTGCCGGGTCTGGAGCTATATCACGCGCATATTGCTGACTACGCCTTTGAGCCTCACACGCATGAAGCCTTCGGTATCGGCACCATTGAAACCGGCGCCGAACGCTTCCGTTACCGCGGAACCCAACACTTAGCCGCTGAAAAATCGGTCGTGACCATGAACCCGGACGAGATCCACACGGGCGAATCCGCCACCGAAGGCGGCTGGCGCTACCGGATGGTCTATATCGAACCCGACCTGCTGGAAGAAGTCACCGGCCTTCGCCACTGGTGGTTTAGCGACGTGACCCGCCACGACCCGCTGCGCTCGCAGCAAATTGGCCAGCTGATTTACGGCCTTTGGCATACGAACGATGCGCTGGCACAAAAAGGGTTGCTGCTGGATCTGATTGAGACGTTCCAGCCGCTGGCCCGTCACGCGCCGGTAGCCCGGGAGGGCGCGCACCGCTTCGAGCGCGTTCGCGACTATCTGCACGACAACTATATGCGCGCGCTCACCCTGGACGAACTGGCGAGCGTCGTGTCGCTCAGCCCGTACCATTTCCAGCGCCAGTTTAAGGCCCATTTTCACGTCACCCCACACCAGATGCTGATGGCCATCCGGCTGTGGCGCGCCAAAGCATTCCTCACCCACGGCATGCCTGCCGCCGAGGTGGCCGCCGCAACGGGGCTGACCGATCAGTCTCACCTGACCCGCGCCTTTACCCGCCGCTACGGCATTACGCCCGTGCGCTACCAGAAGCAGGTTTCGCCGCGCTTAACGGCTCAGGGCTTTATTGCACGTTAAATACTGTGCTTAGATTATTTATCAGTTATTGCAGCGATACACTGTACCGCTTAGCGTGACGTTAGTTTGTTGGCTGGAACCTGAGCCGAAGTAGGCGCTCCCGGTCTGCCCTGCTCGCTGCGTAAGAATAACGACAACGTTACCCCCCATACTGTAAGCCTGGTTTTTTAAATCATTACGTGCGCCAGTCTCAAGATTAGAGTTTGACGTCCATCCACCCGTGAAGAAGTTTCCCTGGCTGCCCGTCACTTCCCCCAGGAATGTACAATTGCCGGTTGGTTCAGTATTAGTAATACGTACCCGTTCAGCGCCCTGGTTCAAGTTATTTGCTGAGCATGCGGTTAACGCCATACTGAATAATACTATCGCTCTTTTTTTCATGTCTTTATTTTATCCCTTTGAAATAAAATGAGTTATCAGGCATTTTTGTTATACACGCGCGATCACTCAAATAGCGTATCAATAAAAGAGTAATGTTACATTCAACTCAAGAATTATAATTCCTCATCTAAAGCCGGTCACAAATAAAACCGGTTTTTGCCGGGCTAAATCCTGAGCACGATAATGGTCTTCGCTTTCATTGATTTCTTCATTACTCCTGTTTCCAAAGATCGCGCTTGGGTTTACAACCATTAGTGCAAACACCGCCATTAAGCAGACTAAAAATAGTTTTATCACAATTATTACATTAACGTTCGATCGTAAGACAAACATAATCGCCAGCTCGCTGTGGCTATTAATATGGTGCAGATAAAAAATGAAAAACCATCAAAAACGCTTACCACGCCTGAAATAATCTAGTAGCCTGCTGCCTTATTGGCAGCCTTAATTCTTTTGGATCGCGAGTCTTTCTCATATTTATCTTTCTCCTCTAACACACTTCCAACCGCATCAATCCATGAATTAGCCGTACAGCCGGTAAAAAGCGTTATTGAAAGCAGCAGTAGCGCATTTTTTAAAAAATGTAATTTCATTTGTTTTCCTGTCAACATCGAACTGACTGTATTTTATTTTACCAGCCGAATGGATAACATCAGCGTTGGCGACAATGTACGTAGGAAAAGTCCCACAATCCTGCGTGGAGAGTTGCGTGTTACGGAAATCAGTCAGTGACGATAAAAAGAGGAAAAACCTTACACGTGAAAGCGAAAAGGGACACCTCGTTCTGTAGTAAAAATGGCTATACTGAGCGTTAAGTAGCAAGTAAACAGAACGATTTAACAACCTATTATTCAACACGTTATATACATTTTACGCATTCAGGTTGTTTTGGTGAAGCCTGATTTGAAATGAACTGACTGCACGGGTTCAACCTACAGCCAGTTTGTCGCCGCACCAGTGGAATGAACCAGGCTAATGCGTTAACATCAGAATAATGCATCGCTTGCCGATTATATTAAGGGTTAGTATGAAAACCGCACTTGTTGTAGACGATCATCCTTCAGTCCGCATGGCATTGAAAATGACATTAGAAAAGATAGGCTTCACTCATGTGGATGAATGTGATAACGGTGCGCAGGCTATAAACCAGATAAAAAAAGGGAAATACAATATCGTCATACTGGATATTGGTATTCCTAACATGGATGGGATGTCGGTTATCGCGGCGGTGCGAAAAGCAGAGATTAATACAAAAATCCTAGTGTTCACCTCACAGTCAGCGGAACTCTATGCCAGCAGATGCATGATGTCCGGCGTGTCTGGATTTTTGACAAAGAATGAGGGTATGGAAGATGTTTCAGCGGCGATCAAAGCCATCAATTCTGGTTTTACATTTTTTCCAAATATAAGCTATGCCAACAATTTTACATCAAGAAAATCATCCTCACTGACAAACCGCGAGCTAGAGGTACTGCGTAAAATCATTGCTGGAATGAAAAATATTGAAATAGCAGACAGCATGTGCCTGAGCAGCAAAACAATCAGTACCTATAAAACCCGGATAATGACAAAAATGGGCGTTACGACACTGGTTGATTTGATCGAGATTGCTAAAAGAGAAAAGATTGAATGAAGCGATGGGTTCACTTTAAGCTGCTGCTTATTTTATTGCCATTGTACGCCTGTGCGGAACCACTGAGCGACAAATCTCTGTCTCTGGAACTTTACCCCGATACAACCATCCAGCGTTTTTATAAGCAATCTCTGAAGGTGGGTGTTTACAGACCCGATTATCCGCCTTTCGATATCGTTATTAATGGCGAATACCTTGATGGGATCAATGCCGACATACTGCGTACAATCCGTAATAATTCGGATATCCATTTCTCTGTCACCCTTTTCGATAACGCTGTCGCTGCTTTTGACGCGCTGGCAGAAGGGTCTATTGATGCGATCACGACCACTGGTCCGGTAACTGAAACGAAAAAATCCAGGTATTCTTATCTCCCGGTTATTTCAACGAATAAAATAGTTGAAATCGCACCCGCGGAAAATAAACTCGATACAAAAGATTACGAGACGATTGCCATCGTTGATCGGTTTATTTCTGATGAGTTTATAAAAGAGCGCTATCCTGAAGCAAAAATAAACCGCTACGATTCCGTACTGAATGCGCTTGCCTCTGTCGCCCTCCATAAAAACGATATCTATGTGGGTGATGCAATAAGTGCTGGTTATTTTTATAACAATAGCGTTTTCAACACCCTTCACGTCAGTCGCCAGCTTAATACCATTGACCAGGCAGAAGGAAAAGTATACTTCGCAATACGTAACTCTGATATAAAAACCAGACAAATCATAGAATCCGGGCTACAAAAGATATCCCAGTCAGATCTGTCAGAATTCATAAGGGGCTGGGATAAATCCAGTGATTTTATCACGCCGGGTTCACCACAATATCTCACCGAAAAGGAAGCCCGGTGGTTACAAGGTAAAAAGCAGTTTTATGTTCAGCTGCCAACAACCGCGCAACCTTTTTCAGAGTATGCTAACGGTACGTTTACTGGCATCATCCCTGATGTATTTAGTCTCATTGGCAAAATGCTTAACGTCACGTTTGCATTTTTGCCAGAAAACCCGTCATCAAAGAACATTAACCCTGATGAGATCGTTGGCTTTGCCAGCTCCGTATACAACACCGATACGCGATATCGGTTTACCCGAAGCTTCATTCAGTTTCCTCTTGTTTTCGTTACTCGTCACGGTGAGAGCCTAAAAAAAGTGCCTACACGCGCTCGCCGGATCGCGACTTTTATGGATGTTAATCATCTCGAGGGTTATGATCTCACTTCGCATACCGTTGTGCCTGTATCTTCGACGGCAGCTGCCTATGATTTATTAGGCAGTAACAAAGTCGATGCCGTACTTGATAATTTTGTCTCCGCTAATTATTACACACACACGCATCAATATTCCCTGGCCATAGACGATATAGTTGATGGAAATTTTGCCAAACTTTCCTTGGGCATTTCCGCGCACAATGAAATTTTGTATGAAATAATCAATAAATCATTAAAGAACCTCGCCGGATCTGAACTCGACGATATCACCACGAAATGGACCGCCGCGCCCTCAAAAACAAGTTTCATCGAAGCAAACAAAACCGCCATTCTCTACACGGTAATAGTCCTTCTCCTGCTGGGCATGATTTCCACCGGCTGGGCGCTTGTCCTTCGAAAGCACGTTCGACATGCACAGCGGACCCAGAGAAAACTGGACGATCAGCTGGCTTTGACAAACGCGCTTATCAACGGCACGCCGAATCCCCTGTATGTTCGTAATAAAGATGCAGAGCTCATATCGTTTAATGAGGCCTATACGGAAGCTTTAAAAGATTTCCATATCGAACAGGAATACGCTTTTAGTCAGGCTGAGTATGAAAATACAACGGCCTCACATCTTTCGTCTCTTGAAACATACCGCCAGGATTTCTTCAGCGTGTTACGGGATAAGGTATCAATATCGAAAGACCGGGCAATTACATTCAGCGATGGGCGCCCTGATGCCGTGATATATCACTGGATGGTGCCATTCCTGGATGCCGAAGGCCGCGTAAATGGCGTTATTGGCGGCTGGATTGACATCACGTCGAGAATCGAAATGGAAGAGAGCCTAAGAGCAGCCAGGAAGGAATCTGAAAGGGCGAATGTAGCAAAATCCACTTTTCTTGCCACCATGAGCCATGAAATTAGAACGCCTCTGAATGCCATTATCGGTATGCTGGAGCTTGGAACAAAAAAACTCCACGATGGAATCATAGACAGTACCGCATTCGACGTCGCCTATTCTTCGTCAAACGTACTACAGGAACTTATTGGTAATATCCTTGATATTTCCATGATTGAATCTGAAAAACTGGTTATTCATTATACAGAAATGGAGCTCAGAAAAACCATTGAACAGATTATCTCCTTATTCAGGCCTGGCGCGTTCAACAACGGTATCGAGCTTGTACTCCTATATCCAGCAAAGCTCGACGACATCATTGTGACAACAGATGAGCTTCGGTTCAGACAGGTTGTCAGCAATATCATCAGTAATGCCATCAAATTCACGAATGAAGGCGAAGTGCGTGTCGCAGTAGAATGCGTTAATTCTCAAGTCACAGACGTCGCCCTGCTGCAAATTGCCATAACGGATACGGGCTGCGGTATATCGCCTGAAGGGCAACAGACATTATTCCGACCTTTTTCCCAGGCTGATATTAACGGCTATTCTCATCAGTCAGGCTCCGGGCTTGGACTCCTCATCTCTCGCCGGCTTTGTGAAGCTTTGGGTGGAGGCATACAACTTCATAGTCAACCGGGCGTGGGAACCAGAGTCGACATTACGTTAAAAGTGGGCGTAAGCCAACAGAAGAGCAAGCGTGCTGCGGCAGAGGTTATAGATATCCAGCGTCAAAACAGCTCAGCCACCGTTCTTGTCGTTGATGATTTTTACCCAAATCTCATGCTGTTAAATAAGCAGCTGTCATACCTTGGCTACGTCGTGATCGAATGTAGCGATCCGCGTGACGCATATGCTCAGTGGAGAAGCACCGGTGCCGAGATTATTATCACTGACTGTAATATGCCGTATATCTCAGGAATTGAGCTGACAAAATTAATCCGTAAGGAAAACAGCGATACTGTAATTATCGGCCTGACGGCTGATGCCCGCGATGAACAAAGAGGAGCCTGTCTTCAGGCCGGGATGACGGAATGCCTCTTTAAACCCGTTTCGCTCAAAACCCTATCCCTCGCATTAAGCAAATTTGCCAGCGCTATCCAGCCCGCCACAAACGCATGCGCAAAAGCGGAAGATCGGGTCGACCAGCATGTATTTAACTCCTGCTTAGCGCATCTCGACGTCACCATCAGCGATTTGCACGACGCTATCAGCGCGGAAGATTTCTTGCAGATCGCCGAACTTGCTCACCTGATGAAAGGCGGTTTTTATCTTCTGAAGAACGATTCGCTGGCTGACTTATGTACTGAACTGGAAGAAGCCGCAGACAGGAAAACCATCAGCCTCTGCCTTCAGCTTGCGCTACGTCTTGAAGATGCGGTAAGCGATCTCTCGTCATGAACCTTGAGCCTAACCAAGCGCTAATGTTTGGCTTTGACTGAGTATCAGACGCGCTTTTAGATATAATTCCTGACGGCTGTGCGTCCCGATCCGGTCCGACAGTAAAGCGCGCTGACAATAAAGCGTTTTTACCGAGCGAAAGAGCCGTCTGGCCTCAAGAGGAAGTGGGATATCTTTTTCCAGCATTTGCATGGTTCGGTTATCACATCGAGTGAGCAGAGGCAGAACGTTGTCCGAAGCGTGCGAGGCGTAACCGGCAATCCAGCGTCTGATTATTTCAGCCACCGCATAAATGCTGGTATCTGGAGTAATGAACAGTGTTCGTTCATATCCGCTGGTCCCTGACAGCATTTGGAAGCAAGAGTCAGTACAGAAAACAATACGAGGGATCTTCCCTTCCATTGCCGCATCCTCCTTCATCCGCCATACGAACACCTGTGGCAGCGTCATTCCGACAAAGACCTGCACCTGGATCTCTGGCATGGTAATAATGTCTGGCGAAATAATATTCCTGAAAAGCACCACCAGCGCGGAACAAAATACATTATTGGCTCCGCTGATAGAAATACGGGAACGCCCTGTCAGCATCACCTGTTCGGACCATATGACTTCCTGCATCTTCTTTCCTGTAAAATAGGCCGATCGTTCTCATCGTCCCACGTCGTTGATTGCAGGATATGAAAACCGACGTTATGCCGTGGTCGTAAAAATCCGTCGACTATAGTAATGACACCGTCCTTCGAAGCCTGTAGGTCTTATAGGTATGTCTTGTAGAGATTAAACTGAAACCACGGAAAAAGTATCCTGGCGGCTGACGCTTTGGCCCCATGTCTTTACGTTCCCTGAGCGCTAATGCGCAACCTCATACAATACGCGTGCATCTGTGCCTCCTACACTGGCTACAACATGTATTACTGTGGACGAAAAGATGATTAGCGGCGTGTTGTATGCCCTGCTTGCAGGGTTGATGTGGGGGCTGATTTTCGTCGGCCCGCTGATTGTGCCGGAGTACCCGGCAATATTGCAGTCGACCGGACGCTATCTGGCGCTGGGGCTTATTGCCGTGCCGCTGGCATGGCTGGGGCGTGCGCGTCTGCGCCAGCTGAGTTGCCAGGACTGGCTCACCGCGCTGTGGCTGACCATGATGGGTAATCTTATCTACTACGTCTGCCTGGCGAGCGCCATTCAGCGTACCGGTGCGCCGGTGTCGACCATGATTATCGGCACGCTGCCGGTGGTCATTCCGGTTTTCGCAAACCTGCTTTATAGCCAGCGAGACGGGAAACTGGCGTGGTCAAAGATGGTGCCTGCGCTGGTCTGCATCGCCGTGGGGCTGGTGTGCGTGAATATTGCCGAGCTACGCCACGGCCTCGAAAACTTCAGCTTGTGGCGTTACGGTTCTGGGATCTTTCTGGCGGTTATTTCGGTTGTCTGCTGGGCTTGGTATGCCCTGCGCAACGCACGCTGGCTGCGGGAAAACCCGGATAAGCATCCGATGATGTGGGCGACGGCGCAGGCTCTGGTCACGCTTCCTGTCTCGTTGCTGGGCTATGTGGGTGCATGTATCTGGCTGGGTAGCCAGCATCCGGATTTCGCCCTGCCCTTCGGACCGCGCCCGTGGGTATTCGTCGGGTTAATGGTCGCCATTGCCGTGCTCTGTTCGTGGGTTGGCGCGCTGTGCTGGAACATTGCCAGCCAGAAGCTGCCGACGGTGATACTGGGGCCGCTGATTGTCTTTGAAACGCTGGCCGGGCTGCTCTATACCTTCCTGATGCGCCAGAGCGTGCCGCCGCTGCTAACGGCCTGCGGGATCGCGCTGCTGGTCGTTGGGGTGGTGATTGCGGTGAGAGCGAAGCCGGAAAAACCGATGGTCGTTCCGGCGTCGGAGGGGTGAGCTTTTCGACCAGCGGCGCTTAGCTTGCAGGGCCTACAAAACCGTAGGCCGGGTAAGCGTCAGCGCCACCCGGCACAGTATCAGAACGTTTCCCAGTTCGCTTCAGACGCCGCTACGGGCTGCGCTTTAGGTGCATAGGTCTTTACCGGCGCGGCTTTCACCGCCTGGTTACGGGTGATCTTAAACACCGCCACCGCGTCGTTCAGGCGCGCGGCCTGATCTTCCAGCGCCGCCGCCGCCGCAGACTCCTCCACCAGCGAGGCGTTCTGCTTGGTAACGCGATCCATCTCCGCCACCGCCTGGCCCACCTGGTCGATACCGCGGCTCTGTTCGTCGGAGGCCGACGCAATCTCACCCATGATGTCCGTCACGCGCGTAACTGCATTGACGATCTCTGCCATCGTCGCGCCCGCTTCATTTACCAGCTGAGAGCCCGCGTTAACGCGCTCGCCGGAATCATCGATCAGGGCTTTGATCTCTTTCGCCGCCTGAGCGCTGCGCTGGGCAAGGGTACGCACCTCACCCGCGACAACCGCGAAGCCACGCCCCTGCTCGCCCGCACGCGCCGCTTCTACCGCCGCGTTCAGCGCCAGAATATTGGTCTGGAAGGCAATGCCATCGATTACGTTGGTAATTTGCGCAATTTTGCTGGAACTGGTGGCGATTTCGTCCATGGTGCGCACCACGCCTTCTACCACATTTCCGCCCTTCTTCGCGGTGGAGGAGGCGTCCAGCGCCAGACGCGACGCCTGACGCGCGTTATCGGCGTTTTGCTTCACGGTGGCGGTTAACTGTTCCATGCTGGCTGCCGTCTCTTCCAGAGAAGCGGCCTGCTGCTCGGTGCGAGACGAGAGATCGTTGCTGCCCGCCGAGATTTCACCCGCGCCGGTGTAGATGGTATCTGCGCCTTCACGCACCACGCCCACCGTGTTGGCCAGCGCAGTCTGCATCTCCTGAACGTTGCGCGCCAGGATCGCCATTTCATTTTTACCCTCAGCCTGAATCGGCTGGGTTAAATCCCCTGCCGCAATGGCGCGGATATGGCTGATCACCTCTTCCAGCGGCAGCAGCAGCACGCGGCGCATCGCAATCCAGCTGGAAATAATCACCGCGATCACCAGCAGCATCACCGCAGAGAGGATCCACAGAATGCGTTTGTAGTCGCTTTCATTGTCTTTGATGCCTTTGTCGGTGAGCGCGGCCTGCGCCTCGCGCCATTCGCGATAGACCTTTTGCATCGCGGTCTGCTTCTGTTCGGCATTTTGTTTGAACATATCTTCCAGATTGCCCTGCCCCAGCAGAATGTTCATTTGCGTCAGCGTGGCGGAGTAGATGCGGTAGTGCTCTTCCAGCCTGTCGGCCAGGTGCTCGTCCATACCCGGCGTTTCCGGCAGCGCGTAATATTTATCGTAATGTGTCTGGGCATCAGCCAGCAGGTTTTTCGCGGTATTGACCAGCTCGTTCAGCTGCCCGCCGTTAATCTGCGACGCCATGCTGCTTTGCAGACGCAGCATGCCGCGGTTAAGGGTAACACGCGCCTGATTCAGGCTGATCCAGGCGTCGGTAAACTCCGCGACGTTCTGGCTGGAAAGCTGAGAAACGGTGAAGTTCTCTTTGTCGTTATTGAGCGCATTAATGAAAATGCCAGCGGAGATCAGTTGCATGATGCCGAGCACAAGCAGCACCGAAATCAAAAGAGTAATGACTTTTATACGTTTAAACATGCGTTGCCTTTTTTATATACAGGTATTGTCTGACCTGTATCTATCGGCACGCGCGGCAGGTTGTTTACTGTTTCTCCACCTTTAAAAACTTTCGAAAGCCCTTTTCTGCATTCAATCAGCAAGTTAAAAGCACGATTTTTTTGTGATCCCCTTCTCATTTTTACCCTTGCCTCTAAAGGGTTATAGTATCCACATAAAGATGCATTTAAAATGCATCTTATATTCCTGATGATGAGGTAACTGCTATGGCCTTCCGCGACCAACCCTTAGGCGAGCTGGCGCTCTCCATCCCTCGCGCTTCAGCGCTGTTCCGTAAATACGATATGGATTACTGCTGCGGCGGTAAGCAAACGCTGGCGCGCGCAGCGTCGCGTAAAGAGCTGGATGTAGAAGCTATCGAAGCGGAGCTGGCTAAGCTGGCAGAACAGCCTGTCGACAAAGACTGGCGCACCGCGCCGCTGGCTGAAATCATCGACCATATCATTGTGCGTTACCACGACCGTCACCGCGAACAGCTGCCGGAGCTGATTTTACAGGCCACCAAAGTTGAGCGCGTTCACGCCGATAAACCTTCCGTACCGCGCGGCCTGGCGAAATACCTGACCATGCTGCACGAAGAACTATCCAGCCACATGATGAAAGAGGAGCAGATCCTCTTCCCGATGA
Organism: Enterobacter cloacae complex sp. SYL001; assembly: GCF_049237025.1. NCBI lineage: Bacteria > Pseudomonadati > Pseudomonadota > Gammaproteobacteria > Enterobacterales > Enterobacteriaceae > Enterobacter > Enterobacter cloacae complex sp. SYL001. Next base: position 83,477 of record NZ_JBMKJI010000004.1, read on the forward strand.
TCAAACAGGGCATGGGCAGCCAGGCAATGGGGCCAATCAGCGTGATGGAAAGCGAACATGATGACGCCGGCGAACTGCTGGAAGTGATCAAACACACCACCCACAATGTCACACCGCCGCCAGAGGCGTGCACCACCTGGAAAGCGATGTACAACGGCATCAACGAGATGATCGACGATCTGATGGAACACATCAGTCTTGAGAATAACGTTCTGTTCCCGCGTGCATTATCGGGTAAATAAAAAAGCCCGGTGGCGCTAGCGCTTACCGGGCCTACAACGTCCTCGAACGTAGGCCGGGTAAGCGTCAGCGCCACCCGGCAACATGCTTAACGCATGCCTGCCATCCGTTTCTTACCGATAAACAGCCAGCCCAGCCCCAGCGCGATAAACCACAGCGGCGTGACGATGAGCGCCTGACGGGTATCTTCTTCCAGCGTCAGTAGCACCAGCACGAAGACGAAGAACGCCATGCACACCCAGCACATCAGCTTGCCCAGTGGCATCTTGTAGATCGACTTCTCATGCAGATGTGGACGCTGTTTGCGGTACACCAGGTATGAGCAGAGGATGATGGTCCAGACGAACATAAACAGGATCGCCGACACCGTGGTGATCATGGTGAACGCGCCGATTACGCTCGGGTTAACGTAGAGCATCACCACACCGCCCAGCAGACAGATGCAGGAGAAGGTCAGCCCTTTCGCCGGTACCGCACGTTTAGACAGTTTGGCGAACGCGCTCGGGGCAACGCCCTCCTGCGCCAGACCAAACAGCATACGGCTGGTGGAGAAGACGCCGCTGTTCGCGGAAGAGGCCGCAGAGGTCAGCACCACGAAGTTAATCAGGCTCGCGGCAGCAGGCAGCCCCACCAGAACGAACAGCTCGACGAACGGGCTCTTGGTTGGCACTACTGAGCTCCATGGCGTCACGGACATAATGATGATCAGCGCGAACACGTAGAACATGATGATACGCAGCGGAATGGAGTTGATCGCGCGCGGCAGGGATTTCTCCGGATCTTTAGTTTCCGCCGCCGTGGTTCCCACCAGCTCAATCCCGACAAACGCGAACACCGCAATCTGGAAACCGGCGAAGAAGCCGCTGATGCCTTTCGGGAACCAGCCGCCATCATTCCACAGATGGGCAAACGAGGCCTGAACGCCAGTTGGCGACTGGAAGTGCGTCAGCACCATTACCAGCCCGACGACAATCAGCGCGATGATGGCGACGATTTTGATCATCGCGAACCAGAACTCCATCTCACCGAACATTTTAACGGTCGCGAGGTTGAGGCTCAGCAGCAGGACAATCACCGCCAGCGAGGCCACCCAGTCCGACAGGCCGGGGAACCAGAATTGGGCGTAGGCCGTAATAGCGACAACATCCGCCATGCCGGTAACCACCCAGCAGAACCAGTAGGTCCAGCCGGTAAAATAGCCCGCCCACGGGCCGAGCAGGTCTGACGCGAAGTCGCTGAAGGATTTGTATTCGAGGTTCGAGAGCAGCAATTCACCCATTGCACGCATCACGAAAAAGAGCATAAAACCGATGATCATATAAACGAAGATGATCGACGGGCCTGCAAGACTGATGGTTTTGCCCGAGCCCATAAACAGCCCTGTGCCGATGGCGCCGCCAATGGCAATGAGCTGAATGTGACGGTTCGTGAGATTTCGCCGTAGCGACTGTTCAGACGTCGCCTCTTCTGCGGCGGCGACTTTGACCTGATCTACCATGTGATATTTTCCTGTTTATGCCTGTCTGTGTTGTTAAGGCTCTTCTGGCCTTTAAATACGCCAAAAAAATGACGCTCCCTTTGTAAGGGCTTATCGATAGTAAGTAAGAATCGGCGGGATGAATACTATGATTTGAATATTATGTTAATAATATGTTGAAAGTGAGTGTCATATCACTCATACAGCGCGAAACAGCTCACAAAAATACACGTAACAGTTTCGTTTGCAATACAAAATGTTGATTCCGTCGTAACTCCAGGTTTTATCGCTATTTTCCTCTCCCCGATCGGAGAGAGGAAAATAAGAAAAACCGATTACAGGATTTCCAGCAGCTCGACTTCAAACACCAGGGTGCTGAATGGCGGAATGGACGCGCCAGCGCCACGCTCGCCGTATGCCAGGTTGTGCGGGATAGTCAGTTCCCATTTTGAACCTACTGGCATCAGGGTCAGGGCTTCGATCCAGCCTGCAATCACGCCGTTGACCGGGAATTCAGCCGGTTCGCCACGCGCGACGGAGCTGTCGAACACGGTGCCGTCGATCAGCTTACCGGTGTAGTGTACGCGAACGTGGTCGGTACGCGCCGGGATTGCGCCATCACCCTGATTGATTACGCGGAACTGCAAGCCGGATTCGGTGCTGTTCACGCCTTCACGCTCACGGTTCTCTTCCAGATATTTCACGCCTTCTGCCGCCATCTCTTCGAAACGCGCGCGACGTACAGTGTCAGCACGTTCGTGGATTTCACGCAGCGCACGGTGCACAACGTCAACCGGCACAGCGGGCTGCTTGCCTTCCAGCGCGTCAGCGATACCCGCCACCAGCGCTTCCGGTAACAGACCTTCCAGGCCGGATTCGCTCAGCTGCTGTCCTACCTGCAAGCCGATGCCGTAGCTTGCCTGCGCTTCGATAGTGTCAAAAGTCGGGGTGGTCATGGGTTTTCCTTCCATCACATTTAAAGTAGCGGGCAGCATATCAGCCATGCCCTTATGGGTAAAACTTTGTCTTAAGTAAAGGTGACAAACTGCGACGAAACGGAAACAATAGTAGCCGTCAGGATTTTCCCTAATATATGTCACGAAAGCTGGCTTTGTTACGCCCATCAGGCAGTTAGCAAACTACACTTCTCAGGACAGGATAAAAAGACGCGGAGCAGGAGGAGAGCCATGCCCGGGCGATTTGAACTGAAACCTACCCTGGCGAAAATCTGGCATGCGCCGGATAACTTTCGCATCATGGACCCGCTGCCGCCTTTGCACCGCAGAGGCATTATCATCGGCGCGTTGCTGATGGTCATCGGTTTCCTGCTTCCTTCCGGCAGTGACAACGTTGATACCGGGCCGGTAAGCCGCAATGCTGAGCTGGATATCCAGTCGCAAAGCCAGCCGCAGCCTGATTCACAGCCGATGCAGACGCAACTGGTCACACCGTCTAACGATCCGGGCCAGGTTGCGCCGGTTGAACCTGAACCTGTTCAGGAAGATCAGGAGCAGGCCGCCGCCCCTTCAGAGCCACAGGCGCAACAGCCCACCGGCATTGAGCAGCAGTGGCGTTCGTATCGCGTAGAGCCAGGTAAAACCCTTGCTCAGCTGTTCCGCGACCACAATCTGCCGGCAACGGATGTGTATGCCATGGCGCAAGTCGAGGGGGCTGGCAAGCCGCTCAGCAACTTGCAAAATGGTCAGATGGTGCAGATCCGCCAGAATGCCAGTGGGGTGGTGACCGGGTTAACGATCGATACCGGAAACGGGCAGCAGGTACTGTTTACCCGCCAGCCGGACGGCAGTTTTATCAGAGCACGTTAATAGCCCAGGCCGGGTAAGGCGAAGCCGCCCCCCGGCACTTTTGTTCTCAGGCACGACGTTTATTCACCCACCAGATCCCCGAGCAGACCAGCACCAGCGCAATCGCGTATTTGATGTCCAGAATGTCTTCGCCGAGGAATATGGCGGAGAGCACTGTTCCTGCTACAGGTATGACAAAGTTGAACGGGGCAATCATACTCACGCGGTTCACTTTCAGCAGCGCGCTCCACAGGGCGAACGCCACGGATGAGAGCAGCGTCAGATACCCCAGCACGGCGACGGCCTTCATGCTGTGCACCTCCAGCGCCCCGCCCGTGGCATAGCCTCCCGCAACCAGTGCCGCCCCGCCTATCGCCAGCTGCCATCCCGTCATCACCGTCGGGTCAACGGTCTGGGAAATGCGTTTCCCGTAAAGCGTGGCCGCAGAGAGAATAAAGGCCGCCAGCACCACAAATCCGTCACCTTGCCAGACAAACTGGAAATCACTTAACCCGCCGTGGAAGTTCACCAGCATCACGCCGGTAAAGCCCAGAACACAGCCCAGCGTTTTGTTATAGCTGAGTTTGTCGTTGTGGTAGATAAAGTGCGCCGGCAGCACGCTGAAGAAGGTCCCGGTGGCATTCATGATCGAACCGTTCACCCCGGTGGTGTAAGCAAGGCCGATATAAAAGAAGGTGTACTGGATGGTGGTCTGGGTCAGCCCGAGGATCGTGAGCTGACCAAACTGCGTGGGTGTGAGCCTGGCAATCGGTTTACGTTGGGCCAGGGCAAAGAGCAGCAGCAACGCACCGGCAAACAGAAAACGGTATCCAGCAAAGACGACTTTGGACGGAATATCATCGGTCGCGATCTGGAAGAGTTCGTAGCCGCTTTTAATGGCCGGGTATGAGCTTCCCCAAAGCAGACAGCAGAGCGTGGCGCAGGCATAGGCCACATTTCGACGGGCAAAGACGGGCGTGGGCAGAGCGGTATCCATGACAAATCTCATAAATAAAATTGCGTTTCAATTTATTATCAGAGAATGCATCAGGAATAGCGACCTTACAATCGCAAAACATGACGTAGGGTCACGCTAAAAAGCAAAACGCCGGCACAAGGCCGGCGCTTCGACGTGAGCAGAGTAAAAAATTACTCAGCTACTACGTTAACAACCAGTTTAGCGAACACTTCGCTGTGAACCTGGAAGTCAACTTCGTGCTCACCAGTGGTACGCAGAACGCCGTTCGGCATACGAACTTCGCTCTTAGCCACTTTAACGCCTGCCGCAGTAACTGCATCAGCGATATCGCGGGTACCGATGGAACCGAACAGTTTACCTTCGTCGCCAGCTTTAGACGCGATGGTAACGGTGCCCAGTGCGTTGATTGCTTCAGCGCGAGCGTTAGCAGCCGCCAGAACGTCAGCCAGTTTGGCTTCCAGTTCAGCACGACGTGCTTCGAAAAACTCTACGTTTTTCTTAGTAGCTGGAACAGCTTTACCCTGTGGTACCAGGAAGTTACGAGCGTAACCCGCTTTAACGTTTACCTGATCACCCAGGCTGCCCAGGTTTGCTACTTTATCAAGCAGAATAACTTGCATTACCTTATCCTCTTAAAGTCGTATTAATGGACCGTGCCCGATTACTGATGACGATCAGTGTACGGCAGCAGAGACAGGTAGCGAGCGCGTTTGATAGCGCGAGCCAGCTGACGCTGATATTTTGCACGAGTACCGGTGATACGGCTTGGGACAATCTTACCGCTTTCGGTGATGTAGTTTTTCAGCGTTGCGATATCTTTATAGTCGATCTCTTGAACGCCTTCCGCGGTGAAACGGCAGAACTTGCGACGACGGAAATAACGTGCCATTTGGCTAGTCTCCAGTATCTATCAAATCAATCTGCTCGGCATGCAGAACCATTTTGCTCAGGCCGTTCTTTGCCTTGTGGCAAGAGATGAACCCCTGAACGATTACTGCACTACCGACCGTTAAACTGTGAGTAATGGCCTGGTTTTCGTGTCCGCTAATGATAACGGGCATTTGGCACCACGCCTGCCGGTGAAACCCGGCTTCCTCTTGCACAGAACGATGCTCAAGCACGAACTGGCAATGCGGAATTCCTGATGGGCTGACCTTTCGAAGGGGGGTCCTGCACACGGTGCCGGACAACACCAGACGGTTGGTCATCAGAAATTACTCTTCAGAATCCCCAGCATCAGAATCATCTGCGGTTTCGTTTGCGAAATCATCGCGACGCTCACGGCGCTCGTCTTTCGCTTTAACCATCGGAGATGCTTCGGTCACTGCGTGTTTGGTACGCATAACCATGCTGCGGATAACGGCATCGTTGAAGCGGAAGGTAGTTTCCAGCTCATCAATCACTTCCTGCGGCGCTTCAACGTTCATCAGAACGTAGTGAGCTTTGTGCAGTTTGTTGATTGGGTAAGCCAGCTGACGGCGGCCCCAGTCTTCCAGACGGTGGATCGTGCCTTCTGCACCAGTGATGGCAGCAGAGTAACGCTCGATCATACCCGGAACCTGTTCGCTCTGGTCAGGATGGACCATAAAAACGATTTCGTAATGACGCATCGAATTGCTCCTTACGGATTATTCAGCCTCCTGTCTGGGTCAGCCGAGGCCCGGGGAGGCAAGGAACGTGTTAAAGGTCGGCTGAAAAATTGACGCGTCATAATACTTGCGCGCCCCGCTAAACACAAGGTGATTGCACAAATAATTCGCACAAAGGGTAAAGCTGTTCTAAGTGGGTGATTTAAAATCTCACTTATCAGAAACGCTGTTTTTTTGAACAACATCATCAGAAATGGTCACCCATCGCAACCCGAGTAGCGATTACACTTTAATCAGAAGCCTTAAGCAGAGAAGGAGAGCATTACCCCATATCACAGCACGCAGTCGTGGAGCGCATATCATGAAAAGAATCGCATTCGCCATTTTGGCTGCGCTTTTGCTCAGTGCAAACGCGATGGCAGCCATCAAGATAGACAGCCGACAGGCCAGAAACATGGATGATGTGCAGAGCTTAGGCGTTATTTACATCAATCATAACTTCGCCACTGAAAGTGAAGCAGATCAGGCGCTTAATGAAGAAACCGATGCGCAGGGCGCAAAATACTATCACGTCATACTGACACGTGAGCCCGGCAGCAACGGCAATATGCGCGCCAGTGCAGATATTTACCAGTAACGCTTTATCGCCAGCACCAGGAAAGCCAACGAAAATCATAGCTATATATGATTGCCCCCTGCCGGGGGCTTTTTTTATGAATGGCTCCGGAATACCACCGGTTACAACTGTTTCGGTATTCCAGAGCACTTATTCACTTCTGCCCGTAATAAGCATTCGGGCCGTGCTTACGCATGAAATGCTTGTTCATCAGATAATCATCAATGCCCTGAAGCTGTGGGTTAATGCCGCGCGCAATCCACGCCATTCGAGCCACCTCTTCCATCACCACCGCGTTATGCACGGCGTCATGCGCATCTTTACCCCAGGAGAATGGACCATGCTGGTACACCACAATACCCGGCGTATGCAGTGGTTCCGTCTCACCCAGCGTTTCGATAATGACCCTGCCGGTGTTAAGTTCGTACTCGCCTTCGACCTCAGCCTGCGTTAACGCCCGCGTGCAGGGAATATCGCCGAAGAAGTAGTCCGCGTGCGTCGTACCCAAAGCAGGGATCGCCAGCCCGGCCTGTGCCCAGGCGGTGGCGTGCGTGGAATGGGTATGCACAACACCACCCAGGGACGGGTAACGCTGGTACAGCGCCAGATGGGTTGCCGTATCTGAAGAAGGACGCCATTTGCCTTCAACAACGTGTCCTTCCAGGTCAACCACCACCATATCGTCCACTTTCATGGCGTCATAGGCCACGCCGCTCGGCTTAATCACCACCAGCCCCCGATCGCGATCGATGGCGCTTACGTTGCCCCAGGTAAACGTCACCAGTCCATAGCGCGGGAGATCCATATTGGCCTCAAAGACCTGCTGTTTCAGCTTAAGCATGTTCCGCCTCCAGTAAGCCTGCCCGCGCCATGCGCTCGCGCACCCAGTCCCGGGCTTTCGCCACTTCTGCCGCCGGGTCGTCCGCGGTTTCGCTCCACATCTCAATCAGGTAAGGTCCGCAATAACCTGTCTGTTTGAGCGTCTGGAAGCACCGTTCGAAATCCACCACCCCGGTGCCGAACGGTACGTTTTTAAACACGCCGGGACGGGTATCTTTTACGTGCACCGCCACGATATGCCCGATGCCCGCCTGAAGCTCCATCTGTACGTCGTTATCCCATGCCGACAGGTTGCCGATATCCGGATAAAGCTGGAACCACGGATTGTTCAGATAGTGCGCGTAGCCCAGCGCCTTGCTGATGGAGTTCATCAATGGATAATCCATGATCTCCATCGCCAGCGTCACCTGCGCACGGCTTGCCATCTCAACGCTCTCTTTCAGGCCGTCACGGAAACGACGGCGCGTCTCATCGTTGGCTTCCTGATAGTAAACATCGTAACCCGCCAGTTGGATCACGCGGATGCCAACATCCTGTGCAAAGCGAATGGCTTTACGCATGATCTCCAGCCCTTCGGCGCGTACGGCATCATCTTCGCTGCCAAGCGGAAAACGACGGTGAGCGCTCAGGCATATGGACGGCACGCGCACGCCGGTTTCGGCAATGGCGCTCACCAGCGCCAGACGCTGGTCGCGGCGCCAGTCCAGGCGAGAAAGACGCTCGTCCGTCTCATCCACCGACATTTCGACAAAATCGAAACCCAGCTGCTTCGCCAGCTGTAACCGCTCCAGCCAGCACTCCCCCGCAGGGAGTGCCTTTTCATAGATGCCAAGCGGGACCTGTTTTGACAACATACCCGCTCCTTAACCCCAAAGCTGAGCGATTGAGCGTTTAAACTGACGCGCAGCTTCCACCGGAGATTCCGCATCGCGAATGCTACGACCGGCAATAAAGACGTGGATTGGAATACCCTTGAACAGCGGCAGATCTTCCAGCGCCAGACCACCGGTCACGGTCACTTTGAAGCCCATATCGGCCAGGCGTTTGATCGCGTTGATATCAGCTTCGCCCCACGCCACACCTGCGGCCTGCGCATCACGGCTGCGGTGATAAACCACCTGCTGGATACCCGCTTCGCGCCACTCCTGTGCCTGCTCCCAGGTCCAGAAGCCGGTCAGTTCAATCTGCACGTCGCCGTTGAACTCTTTCGCCACGTCCAGCGCGCCTTTCGCAGTGTTGATATCTGCACAGCAGATCACGGTGACCCAGTCGGCGTTGGCTTCAAAGCACATGCGAGAGAGAATTTTGCCCGCATCGGCAATTTTGGCATCCGCCAGCACGATTTTATGCGGATAGAGCGCCTTCAGGTCACGAACCGCACGAACGCCTTCGCCCACGCACAGAATGGTGCCGACTTCGATGATGTCCACCTCTTCCGCAATCAGACGGGTGGTTTCGTAAGCGTGAGACAGCGTCTGGTTATCCAGCGCGACCTGCAACATTGGTAATGACATTTTCAATTCCTCTTAAACGGCCGCCGCAGTGGCGTTATCAATTAAATCCAGCACGTCCTGCGCGGTACGGCAGGCACGTAAACGGTCAAAATTAGCTTCGTCATCAAACAGGTTAACGATCTGCATGATGCCCACCTCCTGGTGGGTGTTGGCATCGACAGCTGCCATGGTGATCAGAATGTCGACCGGGTCGTTATCTTCGTGGTTGAACACCAACGGGGTTTTCAGCGTCACCAGCGCAAAACCGGTTTTCTTGACACCCTCTTCCGGGCGGCCATGCGGCATTGCCAGCCCCGGGGCAATCACAAAATAGGGGCCGTGCTGCGCCACGCCATCCAGGATGGCCTGGTAATAACGCGGCTCGACAACGTCCGCCTTAACCAGCAGGTCCACGCTCAGCTTCACCGCTTCCTGCCAGGTACTGGCTTCGGCCTGTAAAAGGATGGAGTTATTCTCAGCCAGCGAATCACGTAGTTTCATGTGGCATCCTTACTTCACGTCTTGTGGGAAGTGCTCTTTGATCACTTCCAGCAGTTTTGGCCCAAAATCCGCAGGCGACAGCATGTTGCGCACGCCTACCACGTATTTGTTGCCCGACACGCTAATCTCGCCGGCAATGTGCGTTGAAGCGATGATGATGTCCGCGCCGTTCAGTTCACTTTTGTATTCACCCACTGCGCAGCTGTTCACCGTGTGGTCAATGTTTGACTGGGTTAAAAACTGGTCCACTTTCATTTTCATGATCATGGAGCTTCCTTGCCCATTGCCACACACAGCCAGGATACGTACGGTCATAATCGAAACTCCTTAGTGAGCAGAAACTTCTGCTGTTTGTTTTTCCGCATCTTCTTCAGCTCGCAGCGAACGGCCAGCGAAGAACATATAAATCAGTGCAATCAGGATGATGACGGCCATAAAGACTAGCCCGACGGACGCAAAGCCCTGCATCATCGGCGGCGCCAGAATTGACCAGTCCGCCATGCCCATCCAGGCGCTCATGCCGGTGAGCTTGACCGCCCACACGCACCCGAAGATTTCAACCATGCCCATCACCAGGCAGATCTTGAGCGCGGCGCGCCATCCGCCGAAGTGGTTAGCAAACACGCCGATAGTGGCGTTGGAGAAGAACATCGGGATAAAGCCAGGAATAATCAGGATTGAGGAGCCACAGCCCACCAGGATGCCGACCGCAATCAGCTGGCCGATGGTGCCCCACATAAAGCCCCAGACGACGGCGTTTGGCGCAAAGCTATAGATAGCCGCACAGTCAATCGCCAGCACCGCGCCAGGGATCAGGCGCTGAGAGATACCGTTGAACGCTTCCGACAGCTCGGCGACGAACATACGCACGCCCTGAGTGATGATGAAAATGGCCACGGCAAAGGAGAAACCGGTTTGCAGGATATAGACCGTCCAGTGGGTTTTACCCGCCATCGCCTGCACCACGTCAATGCCAAAGGAAAGCAGGATGGCACCGAAGAAAAGGGTCATCACAATCGCCGTGGAGACGATGTTGTCGTGGAAGATATTCAACCAGCCAGGCAATTTGAGGTCTTCAACACTCTCCTCTTTTTTACCCAGGTACGGTGCAACTTTGTACGCAATCCAGGAGGCGAACTGCTGTTGGTGACCGATGGAGAAGCCGCAGCCGTCAGTAACGTCCTGCGTTGGCTTATACATCATGTTGGAGGTGATGCCCCAGTAAAGCGAGACCAGCACTGCCGTGCAGATGACCGTGGTCCACATTGGGTAGCCGAAGATATAGAGAGAAACGGCAATCAGCCCCGCCTGCTGGAACATGATGTGCCCGGTGAGCATGATGGTGCGAATACCGGTGATGCGGCGCAGGAGCACGTAAATGATGTTCAGCGCCAGCGCGAGCAGTACCGCATACCCAACCCAGCTGTACGCATCCCCCATGCGATCGATGGTGGCCATCATGGACGCGTAAGTGTCAGAGATGGCGCCGTTAATGCCATATACCTCAGACATTTTGGCAACGACCGGCTTAAACGTGCTGGTCAGAATGCCAGACCCCGCCTGCAACAGCATAAAACCAATGATGGTTTTGATGGTGCCTTTGATAATCACGCTGACGCTTTTGCGCAGCAGGATGTACCCCAGGCACGTCACGATACCCAGCAACAGCGGGGCGTTGGTCATTACCTGATTAAAGAAAACGGTAAAGACGTTGTAGAGGATCTCCATAACTCTCTCCAGAAAATGAGAACACGAGGGGCAATCCCTGTGTGGTTGGTGTCATCACTCTATTAATCACAAATAATCACCACAAGATTGCATTTGATTATTTGTGACGGATCACGCAATTTATTTCCATGGAGTTAGTAATGATTTTCACTACCGATCCAGAAAGATAAATAAATTCTTAATTTTCAATATATTAATTATATGTAGCGGTTATCTTAACAACGACGAGGTGTATTTTCTGTGATGTGGCGAGGGGAATTTTCCGCAAATCAGCCATTGCAAATCGATTCAAACAGTGCCAGCATTAATCACAACAAGTCACAGTATGATTACTTTTGATTAATACCAGGAGTCAAACGATGAGTAAAGTGAAAACCATCACCCGTGAATCATGGATTTTGAGTACCTTTCCGGAGTGGGGTAGCTGGCTGAACGAAGAGATCGAGCAGGAACAGGTTGCTCCTGGCACATTTGCGATGTGGTGGCTTGGATGCACCGGGATCTGGCTGAAATCAGAAGGCGGCGCCAACATTTGTGTCGATTTCTGGTGCGGCACCGGCAAACAGAGCCACGGCAATCCACTGATGAAAAAAGGCCACCAGATGCAGCGTATGGCCGGCGTTGAAAAGCTCCAGCCGAACCTGCGCACCACGCCTTTTGTGCTTGATCCTTTCGCCATTCGCCAGATCGACGCCGTTCTCTCTACCCACGATCACAACGATCATATCGACGTGAACGTGGCGGCAGCGGTAATGCAAAACTGCGCGGACGACGTACCCTTTATCGGGCCGCAGACCTGCGTGGATTTGTGGATTGGCTGGGGCGTGCCAAAAGAGCGCTGCATTGTGATGAAGCCGGGCGACGTGGTGAAAATCAAAGACGTTGAAATTCACGCGCTGGATGCCTTTGATCGCACCGCGCTGATCACCCTGCCTGCCGACCAGAAAGCCGCAGGCGTACTGCCAGACGGGATGGACGAGCGCGCAGTGAACTACCTGTTCAAAACGCCTGGCGGTTCCCTGTATCACAGCGGTGACTCTCACTACTCCAACTACTACGCGAAGCACGGTAACGAGCACCAGATTGACGTGGCGCTTGGCTCTTACGGTGAAAACCCGCGCGGGATTACCGACAAAATGACCAGCGCGGACATGCTGCGCATGGCCGAAGCGCTGAACACCAAAGTGGTGATCCCCTTCCACCACGATATCTGGTCAAACTTCCAGGCCGATCCGCAAGAGATCCGCGTCCTGTGGGAGATGAAAAAAGACCGACTCAAGTATGGTTTCAAGCCGTTCATCTGGCAGGTTGGCGGCAAGTTCACCTGGCCGCTGGATAAAGACAATCTCGAGTACCACTACCCGCGTGGTTTTGATGATTGCTTCACCATTGAGCCAGACCTGCCGTTCAAGTCCTTCCTCTGATTGTGCAGCCCAATCGCCAGACACTGTGTCTGGCGATGTCATATTTAATTTAGTAATTTCATGCTATTTCAAATATCATCTTTTCAAATCAATTCTTTTCGGAATAGCTCATGACGGAAGCGCAACGGCATCAAATTTTACTGGAACTCCTGGCGCAAACAGGGTTTATCACCGTCGAGAAAGTGATCGAACGTTTAGGGATCTCCCCTGCTACCGCGCGGCGGGACATTAACAAGCTGGATGAAAGCGGCAAGCTGAAAAAAGTCCGCAACGGCGCAGAGGCCATCAGCCAGCAGCGTCCACGCTGGACGCCGATGAATATTCACCAGGCGCAGAATCACGATGAAAAGGTGCGGATTGCCAGAGCGGCATCACAGCTGGTGAATCCCGGGGAAAGCGTGGTGATTAACTGCGGCTCGACAGCGTTTTTACTGGGCCGAGAGATGTGCGGCAAGCCGGTGCAAATCATTACCAACTATCTGCCGCTGGCCAACTATCTCATTGACCAGGAACATGAAAGCGTGGTGATCATGGGGGGCCAGTATAACAAGAGCCAGTCCATAACCCTGAGCCCGCAGGACAGTGAAAACAGCCTCTACGCCGGGCACTGGATGTTTACCAGCGGCAAAGGCCTGACGGCGGATGGCCTGTATAAAACCGATATGCTCACCGCAATGGCAGAGCAGAACATGCTCAACGTGGTGGGTAAACTGGTGGTGCTGGTCGACAGCAGCAAGGTCGGTGAACGCGCCGGCATGCTTTTCAGCCGCGCCGAGCAAATCAGCATGGTGATCACCGGCAAAAACGCCAACCCCGAGATCCTCAGCAAGCTCGAGGATCAGGGTGTCACGGTGCTGCGCGTTTAAAGGTGCTGACGGAAAAACTCCACGGTGGCTTCCAGCGCAGCCGGAGTAATACGGTGCCGGACACCGGCACCCCATAGGCAGGTCAGATTGCTGTCCAGCCCTTCACGCTGTAGCGCCTGTTGCAGACGGAACGTTTCACCGGGCGGTACGACATCGTCGGCATCCCCATGCCACAGCAGCAGGGGACGATCGGCCAGCTGCGAAAGCGCATGGCTGACGTCCCATTCAGACAACAGGGCTTCAATCTCCTGAGGTGCCTGCGGCGGGAACAGCGTCTTTGCCAGTGACATAAAGTAGCCCGATCCCATCAGGCAAGCCACGGACGTCACCTCCGAATGCCTGGCCATGAGCCCCAGCGCCGTCATTCCGCCCATTGATGCGCCGGCGACCGCCAGCCGTTTCCCCTCCACCAGCCCGGCCTGTAAAAGCGCGTCACGCAGCCCGGCGAACTCGGTCAGATTGCCGTGCAGCGTTTGCCAGAACAGCCCCAGCCGCGCCTGTTCATCGCCCGTAAAGCGTGCCCCATGATTCGGCGCATCAGGCATGACCACCCGGAAACCGGCCTGCGCCAGCGCGACGGCAAAATAGCTGTAGACCAGCTTTGAGGAGAGAAAGCCATGATAGAAAACTACCGTCGGCAGCGGCTGTTCACCTTTACCAGCCGGAAAAGCATGGATGATTTCATGCTCACTAAGCAGGCGAGTTTCAATTTCAATCATTGTCGATCCTGTGCTGATGAATGATTCATAATGTTGAGAGCTGGATTACGGTTTCACGATATTTTCATTCGAAATCTACGTCCCAGATAACACTTCGGGAACATTCCCCCAAAACTAAATTCGCAGACCACTACACTATGGCTATCAGGAAAAGAGACAGGTTTATGCGCAGGCTTACCGCTTTATTGCTGGTCTCACTGCTCAGCGGATGTTCCGTATTGCAGGGTACTCCAGAACCGGCACCGCCGGTTACCGATCATCCTCAGGAGATTCGTCGTAATCAGACGGAAGGATTACAACGCCTGGGAACCGTATCCGCGATGGTTCGCGGTTCACCGGATGATGCAGAAGACGCAATTGAAGCACAGGCCGTTGCCGCAAAAGCAGATTATTACGTCATCACGATGATTGATGAAACCATTATTACGGGACAGTGGTATGCACAAGGCATTTTGTACCGTAAGTGAGCATCATCATTTGAACGACCTTTACACTGCTTTGCGTCCGTAGACATTTTCCTGTCCACAATAAACTCCATGCCAGCAACAATGGAAATGAGTTTATTCGCGAAGGATTGCCCGGCGGATACCGGAGACACGTGAAAAGGAGCTGACGATGAAACGAACCCTTGCTTTAACGACGCTATTGCTTTCAGCGGGCCTGCTGAGCACCACGGCGCAGTCGGCTGAATTTGCCAGCGCGGATTGCGTCACGGGCCTGAATGAGATTGGTCAGATCTCCGTCAATAATATCACGGGGAGTCCGCAAGACGTTGAACGTGTCGTCGCCCTGAAGGCCGATGAACAGGGCGCATCCTGGTATCGCATCGTCCAGATGCAGGAAGATCACCATGTTAATCACTGGCGTGTGCAGGCCATTCTTTATGCATAATCCCCTCCGATAAAAGCCACTTAATTTTAGTGGCTTTTCACTTTTGCAAATTTTTTATCTCTCCCGAAACTCAATAAAAACAAATGCGTAACATTCAGTTACATTAAACAGATAAACGTTCTCTCCGCTCTGCCGTTGAACAGCCATCACTTTTCAATAATGAGCAATATATGATCACCTTTTTCCGCCGGGCAGGACTGGGCACGAAGCTATCGCTGCTAACAGGTGTAAGTGTCGCTACGCTTTTTTTGCTGTTCACTTTCCTGTTGAGCCACAACGCCAGCCAGCAGCTTGAAGATCTTGCGGTTGAAGACCTGCATAACCAGTCCACCGGCATGGTGGATATGGTAGAGATGTTCAACACCAGCCTGAGCGAAGAGGTTGAAAGCTATACCCGTCTGTTCACCACCTTTTTGCCACAGCCATTGAACAGCGACAGCAGCCAGAGCCGGACCATAAACGGGCTTACCGTTCCTTTGCTGAAAGGCGGCGAAACGGAGCTGCATGAAAACAATACGCTTTCTGATGACTTCCTGAGCCGAACGGGAGCCATCTCGACGCTGTTTGTCCGCAACGGTAACGATTTTGTCCGCGTGGCGACGTCGCTGCGCAAAGAGAATGGCGACCGCGCCATCGGAACCGTTCTTGATACCACCAGCCCGGCATTTGCCGCCGTCACTAAAGGGGAGGTCTATCGTGGCCTCGCGCTGCTGTTCGGCAAGCGCTATATCACGCAGTACCAGCCTGTTAAGAATGCGGAAGGCCAGGTTATCGGGATTATCTTTGTCGGCGTGGACATCACCCATTCGTGGAACGTCATGCGCGAGAAAATCCTTAACCGTCGTCTGGGCGAGAGCGGTCACTTCTTTGTACTGGATCGCAGTAGCGGCAAAACGCGCGGACAGTATCTGTTCCATGCCAGCGAAGAGGGCAAACTGCCTAACTGGGACACGGCGACACAGCAGCAGCTTCTGAGTGATAAAGCCGGCACGCTGGAACGCTTGAGCGCGGATGGCCGTACGCTCAAAGTTGCCTACACGCCGCTGCCGGGCTGGAACTGGACCATCGTGGGTGAAGTGGATAAAGCCGTACTGCTTTCAAGCGTCACCACACTGCGCGATCGCTTCCTGATGGCGGGCGTGGTGCTATCCGCTCTCTTCGCGGGCCTGTTCGTTATCCTCATTCGCCGGATGCTAACCCGCCCACTGCGCGAGGTGATCGCGCTTGCCCGGCAGTATGCCGCAGGCGATCTGCGCGCCAGCCTGCCGGTTACCCGCCAGGATGAAGTCGGCCAGCTGATTGACGCCATCAACGGGATCGGGGAAGGCCTGCAAAAAATTGTGTTGCAGGTCCGCGAGGCCGCAAGCGAGATCCATCTGGGAACTAACGCGCTGGCTTCAGACACCGGCGAGATATCTGAACAGATCAACAAGCAGGCCAGCAGCGTTGAGGAGACCTCCGCCAGCATGGAGCAATTAGCCGCCACCGTGCAGCAAAATGCCGCCAACATGGAGCAAACGCAGCAGCTGGTGGGTGAAACCTCGCGCGCGGTGCATCAGGGTGGAGAGACGGTGACCCACGCAGTCTCCACCATGGATGATATTCGCGATGCATCGAAACGCATTGAAGACATCACCCGCGTGATTGAGTCCATCGCTTTCCAGACCAATATCCTGGCGCTCAATGCGGCGGTTGAAGCGGCGCGGGCGGGCGAGCACGGGAAAGGTTTCGCAGTGGTGGCACAAGAGGTACGCGCCCTGGCCGCACGCAGCGCCAACGCCGTAAAAGAGATTGAACAGCTGATTGGCGACACGCTGAACAAGGTGAGCGAAG
This sequence comes from Enterobacter cloacae complex sp. SYL001, assembly GCF_049237025.1. Classification (NCBI taxonomy): domain Bacteria; kingdom Pseudomonadati; phylum Pseudomonadota; class Gammaproteobacteria; order Enterobacterales; family Enterobacteriaceae; genus Enterobacter; species Enterobacter cloacae complex sp. SYL001. Next base: position 100,478 of record NZ_JBMKJI010000004.1, read on the forward strand.
GCCATGCGTTGTCTGAGCAGACGCGTCTGGCGATGGATGCCATCATTGTTCATATCGATAACATCAGCCAGCTTGTCACCGAGATCAACCACGCCTCCCGCGAGCAGTCGGCGGGAATTGGCCAGGTGAATCTGGCGATGACGCACATCGGTGAGGCATCGCACATCAATGCCGATCGCATCTCACGCAGCGAGCAGACGGCACAGACGCTGCGCGAGAAGGGTTCACATCTCACCCGGCTGGTGAGCCTGTTCCAGCTGAAGGCTTAACCGACCCGGCCCGTGGCGCGCAGCAGCAGGTCGTTTTGCACCTGCTCGCTCATCAGCGTGCCGCCCCGGGTATCCAGCATCATGCGGCACCACGCCTGCGCCACGGGCGGCGATGCGTGCCGCAGCATTTGACTTCCGGCCCCGAGTAAAAAGAGCTGCTGCGCGATCTCCCTGCCCTGCGCTTCCTGCGGTTTCCGCAGCTTCTCCTGTAGCTGACGCCAGCTGCGATCGAAGTGCCTGTCCTGACCTTTGACCTGCGCGAAATCATCGGCGAGCAGGTCGAGAATGCCCGGCTGCTTCGCCAGCACGCGCAGTACATCCAGGCACATAATATTGCCAGAGCCTTCCCAGATGCTGTTGACGGGCATTTCACGGTACAACCGCGGAAGCTCACTCTCTTCGCAATAGCCTGCACCGCCCAGCACCTCCATTGCCTCTGCCACAAACGGTATACCCGCTTTGCAGACGCTGTATTTTGCCGCCGGAGTGAAAAGCCGCGCCCATGCGGCTTCCTGCGGGTCGTTGCGGTTGTCCCACGCCCGTGCGAGTCGGAACAGCAGTGCCGTGTGTCCCTCCAGCACCAGCGCCATACGGCTTAGCACGTCGCGCATTAACGGCTGGTCGATCAGATTTTTGCCGAAGGTCTGCCGCTGATGGGCATGATAAAGCGCCACCGAGAGCGCACGGCGCATCAGTCCGTGACTGCCCAGCGCGCAGTCAAAGCGCGTCAGCCCGCCCATCTTCAGAATTTGCCGGACGCCTTCCCCCTCTTCGCCCAGCAGCCAGCCGGAAGCATCAAGAAATTCAGCCTCACTGCTGGCATTTGAGCGGTTGCCGAGCTTGTCCTTCAGACGCTCAAGGCGCACGGCATTACGTTGCCCGTCGGGTAAGAAACGCGGGACAAAAAAGCAGGACAACCCGCCCTTCGCCTGCGCCAGCACCAGATGCGCATCGCTCTGCGGCACGGAGAAAAACCATTTGTGCCCCACCAGCCGGTAACTGCCATCGCTGCATTTCTCTGCTTTGGTAGTATTACTGAGTACGTCCGAACCGCCCTGCTTTTCCGTCATCCCCATGCCGATCAGCAGGCCGCGCTTTTGCGCCCCCGGCGCGAGATGGGGGTCGTAGCGATCGCTCATCAGCGGCGTTAACCACTCATGAAACGGTTTGGGCAGCGACCGTTGCAACAGCGGCGTGGCCGCAAAGGTCATGGTCACCGGGCAAAGCGTTCCCGCCTCCACCTGAGCATGAAGTACGAAACGCGCGGCCCTGGCGACGAACGATCCTTTCCGCGCCTCCTCCTCCCACGCCAGGTTGTGCACCCGGTTGGCGCAAAGCCCCTGCATCAGAAGATGCCATGCCGGATGAAAGCGGACGTCATCCAGCCTCGCTCCCGTGGCGTCATAACGCAGCAGCTCCGGCGGATTAACGTTCGCCAGTCTGCCCAGCTCCAGCGACTCTGCCGTACCCAACTGCTGGCCGATGCTGGCAAGAAGATCCACATCCCACTCAGCCCCTTCGCGCGCTACCGCATCGCGCAGGGCGCAATCAGAGAGAAAAAGGTTGCTGTTCGATAGCGGTGCAGGTTGATTAAAAACGGTATGTGTCTGCCAGTGCATGCTGTCTCCCTCCTTTCATTGGCAATAAAGGTAAGTATGGACAGAGGGCATGCACGCTGCATGGGAGGGGGGTCACACGATGACGATCGTGTTGATATCATTCGTGAAATAGCTCACAGAACATAAGAATAAACTATTTCATTACTTCACTAATGCTGAATAATTTATTCTTACCCCGTTTTTGTGAGGATCGTTATGCAACAGGATGCGCACAAGCGTGCATTAATTGCAGGCTCCATCGGTAATTTCATCGAGTGGTATGAATTTGCGGTCTATGGTTTTCTGGCAACGGTGATTGCCAGAAACTTCTTCCAGCTTGAGGGGGAAGCGGAGCTCACCAGCCTGATCCTCACCTGGGCCTCGTTCGCCATCGCTTTCTTCTTCCGTCCGCTGGGTGCGGTGGTCTTTGGCCGCATTGGCGACAGGATTGGCCGTAAACCGACGCTGATTATAGTGCTGGTATTGATGACGCTCGCCACCGCTGCCATCGGTATTGTGCCGGTCTACGCCAGTATCGGGATTGCCGCGCCGCTGATCGTTACACTTCTGCGTATTCTGCAAGGACTGTTCGCGGGCGGTGAGTATGGCGGCGCGGTCTCGTTGATGACCGAGTTCGCCCCGCGCGGCAAGCGCGGTCTTTACGGGGCATGGCAGTCCTTCACCGTGGCGCTCGGGCTGTTAGCAGGCGCAGGCATTGTCGCGTTGCTCTCTGCCCTTCTCTCCCCTGAAGCCTTGCACGACTGGGGCTGGCGCATTCCGTTCTTCCTGGCGTTGCCGATGGGTGCGGTCGCGCTATGGTTGCGGGTAAGCATGGAAGAGACACCGAGCTTTGTGCAGCAACGGGAAAAACCGGTTGTTACTCAGGCCAGCACCGCCGCCACGTTCAAAACCATTCTGATGGGCATTGGTCGCGTGATGGTCTGGTCTGCGGCGGGTTATACCTATCTGGTGATTATGCCGACCTATCTGCAATCTGCGCTGCACACCGGTTTTAACCAGGCGCTGCTGATTGCGGTGATTTCTAACATTGGGTTTGCGCTCACGATCATTCCGTCGGGCATACTGAGCGACAGGATCGGGCGGCGGACGGTGATGATTATCGCCACCGTGCTCCTGCTGATCCTCGCCCTGCCGCTGCTGAAAATTTTGCAGGCGGAGTCCAGCACGTTGGCTGTCAAAGCGATTGTGGTGTTGATTGCGGGGGGTTTGGTTGGGATGCTGGCAGGGCCGGGGCCGGCTATGCTGTCTGAGATGTTCCCGACGCGCGTGCGTTATACCGGGCTGGGGCTGGCCTATTCTCTGTCGAATGCGATCTTCTCGGGCTGTGCGGGGCTGATCATTACCGGGCTGATTAAAGAGACGGGCAATCTGGATATTCCGGCGTACTACGTGATGGCAACGGCGGTGGTGAGTATTTTCGCGCTGATGACGCTGAGAAAGGATGACCATTTGCGGTCGTTAGAGGAGTGAGATTGTTGCCCGGTGGCGCTGCGCTTACCGGGCCTACGGTACCATGCTTTTGTAGGCCGGGTAAGGCGAAGCCGCCACCCGGCACAACAGGCTACCCGCGCTGACGCACCGCTTCAAACAGGCAGATACCCGTCGCAACTGAAACGTTCAGAGACGATACGCTGCCCGCCATCGGGATGCTGATCAGCTCATCGCAGTGCTCGCGCGTCAGACGACGCATACCTTCGCCTTCCGCTCCCATCACCAGCGCCATACGGCCAGTCATTTTGCTCTGGTACAGGGTGTGATCCGCTTCACCGGCTGTTCCTACGATCCAGATATTTTCTTCCTGCAACAGACGCATGGTGCGCGCCAGGTTAGTCACACGGATCAGCGGAACGTTTTCCGCCGCGCCGCAGGCCACTTTTTTAGCGGTAGCGTTAAGCTGCGCGGAACGATCTCTTGGCACAATTACCGCATGCACGCCTGCTGCATCGGCGCTACGCAGGCACGCGCCCAGGTTGTGCGGGTCGGTTACGCCATCGAGGATCAGGAAGAACGGGTTATCCAGCTCAGCGATCAGATCCGGCAGATCGTTCTCCTGATACTGACGGCCCGGCTTCACGCGCGCGATAATGCCCTGGTGTACAGCACCTTCGCTTTTCTCATCCAGATACTGACGGTTCGCCAGCTGGATCACGACGCCCTGCGCTTCCAGCGCGTGGATCAGCGGCATCAGACGTTTGTCTTCACGCCCTTTCAGAATAAAAACTTCCTGAAAACGCTCCGGCGCGCGCTCCAGCAGGGCCTGCACCGCGTGGATGCCGTAAATCATTTCACTCATTGATGGTTCTCGTAATAAATATTTTCCCTCTCCCCGTTGGGGAGAGGGTCAGGGTGAGGGGAAATTACTCCGCCTGCTGTTTCTTCGCCGCGCGCTTCGCTTTGGTTGCGGCCGCTATTTTTTGGGTCTTGGTCGACGGTTTTTTCGCTTTACGAGCGTCTTTTTTCGCCGCCTTGGGCTTCTGCTGCTTCTCGCCACGGAAGGCGCTGTCTGGCTCAAAGTTTACTCTTTTACCTGCCTGACGTCGCTTGCCGCCCGCTTTACCGTTGCCGCCTTTTTTCGCTTTCTCACGCTCGGTTTTCCCGACGTTACGCGGAGCCCGTTCGCTGGAGATGAGGCTGAAGTCGATTTTACGGTCGTCCATATTCACGGCTTCAACCTTCACTTCCACCCGATCGCCCAGACGGTAGGTCTGACCGCCGGATTCACCGATCAGACGTTGTCCGACCTGGTCGAAGCGGTAGTAATCGTTATCAAGGCTGGAAACGTGCACCAGACCGTCGATAAACAGCTCATCCAGACGTACGAAGAAGCCAAAGCCGGTGACGCTGGCAATCACACCTTTAAAGACGTTACCCACCTGATCCAGCATAAAGTCACACTTCAGCCAGTCCGCCACGTCGCGCGTTGCTTCATCCGCACGACGCTCGGTCATGGAACAGTGCTGGCCCAGTTGCAGCATCTCTTCCATGGAGTAGTGATACCCACCGGTTTCGGTCGTATTGCCTTTGTGACCCTGCTCGTGCGCCAGCAGATACTTGATCGCACGGTGCAGGGACAGATCCGGATAACGGCGAATCGGCGAGGTAAAGTGCGCATACGACTGTAACGCCAGACCAAAGTGGCCCCGGTTTTCCGGATCGTAAATCGCCTGCTTCATGGAACGCAGCAGCATGGTTTGCAGCATTTCCGCGTCAGGACGATCGCTGATGGATTCCAGCAGCTCGGCATAATCGCGTGGCTCAGGCTTATTGCCGCCAGGCAGTTCCAGGCCGAGTTCGGCCAGCACGGAACGGAACGAGGTTACGGCTTCCGTGGTTGGCTTATCGTGAATACGGAACAGAGCAGGCTCTTTGGCTTTCTCAACGAAACGTGCCGCCGAGATGTTCGCCAGGATCATACACTCTTCAATCAGCTTGTGCGCATCGTTACGCTGAGTCTGCTCGATTCGCTCGATACGACGCTCAGCGTTAAAGATGAATTTCGCCTCTTCACTCTCAAACGAAATCCCACCGCGCTCTTCGCGCGCCTGATCCAGCGTTTTGTAGAGGTTGTGCAGCTCTTCGATGTGTTTGACCAGCGGCGCGTACTGTTCGCGAAGATCCTGATCGCCCTGCAACATATGCCAGACCTTGGTATAGGTCAGGCGCGCATGAGAACTCATCACCGCTTCGTAGAACTTATAGCCCGTCAGACGTCCCTTGCTGGAGATGGTCATTTCGCAGACCATACACAGGCGGTCCACCTGCGGGTTGAGGGAACACAGGCCGTTCGAGAGCACTTCTGGCAGCATCGGTACAACCTGCGACGGGAAGTAGACCGACGTACCGCGGCTGCGCGCTTCGTTATCCAGCGGCGTGTGTGGACGTACGTAATAACTCACATCCGCGATAGCCACCCACAGACGCCAGCCACCACCGCGTTTTTTCTCACAGTACACGGCATCATCGAAGTCGCGGGCGTCTTCACCATCAATGGTGACCAGCGGCAGATCGCGCAGATCCACGCGGCCTGCTTTGGACTCTTCCGGCACTTCTTCACGCAGGTTTTCGATCTGGTCTTCAACCGCTTTCGGCCAGACGTAAGGAATTTCATGGGTGCGCAGCGCCATATCAACGGCCATGCCGGTGCCCATGTTATCGCCCAGCACTTCGACGATTTTACCTACCGCTTTGGTACGGCGGGTCGGGCGCTGGGTAAGTTCAACCACTACCACAAAGCCCATGCGTGCGCCCATCACCTCTTCAGGCGGGATGAGAATGTCGAAGCTCAGACGGCTGTCGTCCGGCACCACAAAGCCTACGCCCGCATCGGTAAAGTAACGGCCTACAATCTGGCTGGTTTTCGGCACCAGCACGCGGACCACGCGCGCTTCGCGGCGGCCTTTACGATCTGCACCCAGCGGCTGCGCCAGGATCTGGTCGCCGTGAATACACATCTTCATCTGTTCGGATGAGAGGTACAGGTCGTCTTTACGGCCTTCCACGCGCAGGAAGCCGAAGCCATCGCGATGACCAATAACGGTGCCTTTCAGCAGATCGAGGCGTTCTGGCAGCGCGTAGCACTGGCGACGAGTAAAGACCAGCTGGCCGTCGCGCTCCATGGCGCGCAGGCGGCGGCGAAGGGCTTCAATTTGCTCTTCACCCTCAATGTTTAATTCAACGGCAAGTTCTTCACGATTGGCGGGTTTTTCGCGTTTTGTTAAGTGTTCAATGATGAACTCGCGGCTGGGGATAGGATTCGCGTATTTTTCGGCTTCGCGTTCCTGGAAAGGATCTTGTGACATGTCGGTTCCTCCGTTGTCAGCTCCGGTGGAAATTTTCTTCATTCCACCAGCAATAATTTATAAAGCGGTTGATTCTCTTCAACCAAATCGGCCAGCGTGTAGTTATCCAGTTCCTTGAGAAAACTTTGCACGGCCTTTGAAAGCGCCTGTTTCAGGCGGCAAGCGGGCGTAATGTGGCAAAACGCACTGCTACAGTTCACCAGAGATAGCGGCTCCAGTTCACGTACCACATCGCCGATACGGATACTCTGTGCCGGTTTACCGAGACGGATCCCTCCATTCTTCCCGCGGACGGCAGCAACGTATCCGGCACGACTAAGTTGATTGATTATTTTGACCATATGATTACGGGACACACCGTACACCTCTGTGACTTCAGAGATGCTGGTCATCTTCCCATCGGGTAACGACGCCATGTAAATCAGCGCGCGTAAGCCGTAATCGGTGAAACTTGTTAACTGCACATCAACCTCAGGAAAAAGGGAAAACGCGGTCAAACCGCAGAGATATTCATTAATGATGATAAACCAGCCAGATAGTTAGCGGCTAATTTATTTGACAGACGGGGCGAAAAAGCGGAGATCCAGGAGCGGTCGCCGGATGGCGCTGCGCTTATCCGGCCTACGGGTTTCCCCGCAGGCCAGCAGTCACGAAGATTATGCGTCGAACGGGTCGCGCAGGATCATCGTTTCAGTACGATCCGGGCCGGTAGAAATAATATCGATCGGCACTTCGGTCAGTTCTTCAATACGCTTAATGTAGTCCAGCGCAGCTTTTGGCAGGCCACTACGTTCTTTCACACCGAAGGTGGTCTCAGACCAGCCCGGCATGGTTTCGTAGATTGGCTCAATGCCCTCCCAGTCGTCAGCGGCCAGCGGAGTGGTAGTCACTTCGCGACCATCTGGCAGACGGTAGCCCACGCAGATTTTCACTTCTTTCAGGCCGTCCAGTACGTCCAGCTTGGTCAGGCAGAAGCCAGACAGGGAGTTGATCTGCACAGCACGACGCACGGCAACGGCGTCCAGCCAGCCAGTACGACGACGACGACCGGTGGTTGCGCCAAACTCGTTACCCTGCTTGCAGAGGAACTCGCCGGTTTCATCAAACAGCTCGGTCGGGAATGGACCTGCACCCACGCGAGTGGAGTACGCTTTGATGATGCCCAGAACGTAATCCACATAACGTGGGCCCAGGCCGGAGCCGGTTGCCACGCCACCCGCGGTGGTGTTAGAGGACGTTACATACGGATAGGTACCGTGGTCGATGTCCAGCAGGGTACCCTGCGCACCTTCAAACATGACGAAATCGCCACGCTTGCGCGCCTGGTCCAGCAGATCGGACACATCAACAACCATGCCGGTCAGAATGTCAGCAATCGCCATGACGTCATCCAGCACTTTCTGGTAGTCAACGGCTTCGGCTTTATAGAAATTCACCAGCTGGAAGTTGTGATATTCCATCACTTCTTTCAGTTTTTCAGCGAAGGTCGCTTTGTCGAAGAGGTCGCCCACACGCAGACCGCGACGAGCCACTTTATCTTCGTATGCCGGGCCGATGCCACGACCGGTAGTGCCGATCGCTTTCGCGCCACGCGCTTTTTCACGCGCCACGTCCAGCGCCACATGATAGTCCAGGATCAGCGGGCAGGCTTCGGAGAGCAGCAGACGCTCACGAACAGGGATACCACGGTCTTCCAGACCTTTCATCTCTTTCATCAGCGCAGCTGGAGACAGCACAACGCCGTTACCGATGATGCTAGTGACGTTTTCGCGAAGAATGCCTGATGGAATAAGATGGAGGACGGTTTTTTCACCGTTGATTACGAGAGTATGGCCTGCGTTGTGACCGCCCTGGTAGCGTACAACATATTTAGCCCGTTCAGTCAGAAGATCGACAATCTTCCCTTTACCTTCGTCACCCCATTGGGTGCCCAGTACGACGACGTTGTTACCCATTTTTTTCAAAATCACCGTTTGCTTAAAAATGGATTCTACCATCGCTTTTTCAGATATACAGCACTTTTTGACCCTAAAATATGCCGATTGCGGTTAGTTTTTGATCAGCCAATCGTTTTCCTCAACATGTAGTAGATAACGATACCGGCAACCACAAGTCCACCACCAAAACGACGCAAAATATTGTCCGGAAGTTGGCTCATTGTCGCGATCATCCGTCGCCATGCGCGTGGATAGAGCATCGGGCCGAGGCCTTCCAGCACCAAAACCAAAGCCAGTGCGAGCCAGATCGTTGAATTCATTTTTCATCCTTATAAAAGAAAACCACCGCTCCGTGAAGAGCGGTGGTTTGAATACTCAAACGAGCCTGAGTTTATCGCGTTGCGTTAGTCGGCGTCTTCATATAACGGAAGAAATCGCTGTCCGGGCTGAGTACCATCACATCCTGGTTGCTCTGGAAGCTATTCTCGTAAGCACGCAGGCTACGGATAAAGGCGTAGAAGTCGGGATCCTGGCTGAAGGCATCGGCAAACAGCTTCGCGGCTTCGGCATCGCCTTCACCACGCAGGATACGGCCCTGACGCTCAGATTCCGCCAGCGTCTTGGTCACTTCGTAGTCCGCTGCGGCACGCAGTTTCTCGGCCTCTTCCTGACCCTGTGAACGGTGACGACGGGCTACCGCTTCACGCTCGGCGCGCATACGGTTGTAGATCGCCTCGGACACCTCCGCTGGCAGGTTGATCTGCTTGATACGCACGTCAACCACTTCGATACCCAGTGCAGCCATACTGTTCGGGTTGATCACCGGTACTTTACCGTTGGTTTCAGCCTGAACGCGTTCAGCCGCTTTGGCAATCGCGTCATCCGCTGCCGGTGTTTCCACTTCGTCTTCGGTACCCGCTGTACCTGAGTTCAACGCATCACGCACTTCCAGGGTCAGACGACCTCGGGAGTCGGTCACGATGTCTTTTACATCTAGACGACCAATTTCAGAACGCAGACGGTCAGAGAACTTACGTTTCAGCAGCACTTCTGCCTGAGAAACGTCACCACCGCCGGTTGCCAGGAAGTAGCGGCTGAAGTCGCTGATACGCCATTTGATGTAGGAATCAACGATCAGGTCTTTCTTCTCTTTAGTCACGAAACGGTCGGCCTGGTTATCCATGGTCTGGATACGTGCGTCGAGCGTTTTGACTGACTGAATGAAAGGCACCTTGAAGTGCAGACCCGGCTCGTAGATCACCGGACGCTTGTCGCCGTCACGCACGACGCTGCTAAACTGGAACTTGATCCCACGTTCGCCCTCTTTCACCACAAAGATGGAGGTGTAGAGCACGACCAGTGCGATGATGATGATCGCAATAACTGACTTACGCATCCTTATTCCCCCTGACGCTGGTAGTCGTTACGCTGCGCGTTAGCACGGCGTTGGTCCATAATGTCACCATCGTTCGAAGAAGGCGTTGTGTTCGCGCTGGAGCTACCAGACGAGGCTGGCGGCAGACGCAGCAGGTTGTTGGCTCCGCTGTTGTCTTTTGCTGCCGGTGCAGAACCGCCTTTAAGCATCTGATCCAGCGGCAGGACCATCAGGTTTCCGCCTTTGTTGTCGTTAACCAGCACTTTACGCGTATGGCTCAGCACTTTTTCCATGGTCTCGATATAGAGACGCTCACGGGTAATTTCCGGCGCGGCTTTATATTCCGGCAGGATCTTCGCGAAGCGAGCCACTTCACCCTGTGCTTCCAGGATGGTCTGGGTCTTATACGCGCGCGCTTCTTCCAGAATACGCTGCGCCTGACCGTTTGCACGCGGCTGAACTTCGTTGGTGTACGCTTCCGCTTCACGGATGTACTGCTGTTCGTTTTCACGCGCGGCAATCGCATCGTCAAACGCCGCTTTCACCTCTTCCGGCGGACGTGCAGCCTGGAAGTTGACATCCAGCAGGGTGATACCCATGTTGTACGGACGGATGGTCTCTTCCAGCTCGCGCTGGGTATCGCTACGAATAACGGTACGACCTTCGGTCAGGATACGGTCCATGGTGTATTTACCGATCACGCCACGCAGGGCACTGTCGGTCGCCTGACGCAGGCTGTCATCCGCGCTGGTCACGCTAAACAGATAACGCTCAGGATCGGTCACGCGGTACTGGACGTTCATCTCAACGCGCACCACGTTTTCGTCAGAGGTCAACATCACGCCAGACGCCGCCAGTTCACGGACGGACTCCACGTTCACTGCGGTCACGTTATCAATGAAGGTCGGTTTCCAGTTCAGGCCCGGCTCAACCAGATGGCTGAACTTACCGAAACGGGTTACCACGCCGCGCTCTGCTTCTTTAATGGTGTAGAACCCGCTGGCTGCCCAGATGATGACTACCGCCGCGGCCACAATGCTTACTACGCGGCCACCCATAGGCGGGCGCGGACTCTGAGTGGAGTTGCCACCCGAGCCAGAACCTTTTCCTCCGCCAAGGCCACCAAGCTTTTTGCTCAGTTTGCGGAAGATATCATCCAGATCCGGCGGCCCCTGCTCGCGACCACCTTTGTTGCCATTTCCCCCAGAGTTGCCGCCTTGATTATTGCTGCTTCCCCACGGGTCGCGGTCTTGTCCGTTATTACCGGGCTGATTCCACGCCATGTATATGCTCCATATTTGTTATGCAAGGGCGAATTTTTCAGGCTTCCCCTTTCTGATCAGACGATATAGTCCGCCAGCGCAGGTTCTTGTTTACAGAGGCGACGCCAGTCAACGATCGGCATACGCACCTGCATCCCCACGCTGCCGTCATCCTCCATCCACTCTTTTTCTATCGCCTGAAGCTGATAAAACCGGCTACGCAGCCTGCCTTCCTGTGGCGGCAGTCGCAGCGTGTGCTGAGCTACCTCACCGGAAAGACGTTCTGTCAAAGCCTGGAAAAGCAGTGGCACACCAATCCCGGCCTGAGCAGATAGCCAGACCCGAATTGGTTTGTTCTCTTCATCTCGGTCAATACGCGGTTCGAAATCGTCCAGCATATCGATCTTGTTCATCACCAACAAAGTGGGAATTTCGTGGGCGTCAATCTCTTCGAGCACCACATTCACCGCGTCGATGTTCTCCTGCACGCGTACGTCAGCCGCATCAATCACGTGCAGCAGCAGGGTCGCCTGACGCGTCTCCTGCAACGTCGCTTTAAACGCCGCCACCAGATCGTGCGGCAGATGGCGGATAAACCCTACGGTATCCGCCAGTACCGTTTCACCGACGTCTGCGACGTCAATACGGCGCAGCGTAGGGTCCAGGGTCGCAAACAGCTGGTCTGCGGCATACACCTGGGCCTCGGTTATCTGGTTAAACAGGGTGGATTTACCGGCGTTGGTATAGCCCACCAGCGACACCGTTGGGATGTCGGCTTTGGTTCGCGCCCGACGCCCCTGTTCGCGCTGTTTCTCGACACGCTCCAGACGAGAAAGGATCTGGGTTATACGGCCACGCAGCAAACGACGGTCGGTTTCGAGCTGGGTTTCACCCGGGCCACGTAAACCAATCCCGCCTTTTTGTCTTTCAAGGTGTGTCCAGCCACGCACCAGACGCGTCGCCAGATGGCGCAACTGCGCCAGCTCAACCTGCAACTTACCCTCGTGGGTACGCGCACGCTGAGCAAAAATATCTAAGATCAACCCCGTGCGATCGATAACACGACATTCGCAGAGAGCTTCCAGGTTACGTTCCTGAGCCGGAGACAGCGCATGATCAAACAGCACGACTGATGCGCCGGTTGCTTTTACGGCATCCGCAATTTCAACTGCTTTACCTTCACCAACAAAGTACTTCGGGTGCGGCGCTTTACGGCTACCGGTAATCACCTGCATTGCTTCGACACCGGCGGAAGAGACCAGAGATTCAAACTCCTGGAGGTCTTCCATATCTTTGTCTTGCGAAAAATAGATGTGTACCAGCACCGCCTGCTCACCGGCGTCATAACGGTCAAACAAGCGTAAACCTCTCTAAAAAGATCAGCGGGGAACGCAGGATCCCTGGCTCCCCGTGTGGAAAACAGCCCAAAACCTTATTCGGTTTCTTCGCTGTCCTGCGCAGGAGCAGATGAACCCTGCGCGTTGCTGCCATGATGGTAGTTACTGCCAGTGCCGCCGCCAGCGTTATTGCTGTGATGAGATACCGGACGGGACGGAACAACAGTAGAAATCGCGTGCTTATAGACCATCTGGCTGACCGTGTTTTTCAACAGGATCACGAACTGATCGAAAGACTCAATCTGACCTTGCAGCTTAATACCATTCACCAAATAAATAGAAACTGGAACACGCTCCCGACGCAATGCGTTCAGGAACGGATCTTGTAAAGATTGCCCCTTAGCCATTCTATCTTTTCCTTATATGCTTGTTTTGTACTTAGAACCTTGCGATTCTGAAAAATTGCGCACGATACGGCTTAATTGTACACATTCAGTCAGCGATATCACCAATAACCTCAATCACTTCGTTTAACGCCTGTTGTGGTTTTTCACTGTCTAACCAGTGAACCCCCTCCCAACCGCGCAACCAGGTGATCTGGCGCTTCGCTAACTGTCTCGTGGCGCAAACACCTCGATAAACCATTTCATCGTATGAAATCTCGCCTTCAAGATACGACCACATCTGGCGGTATCCCACACAACGAATGGAAGGCATGTCCGTATGCAAATCTCCACGGGCAAAAAGCGCCCGCACTTCTGCTTCAAAATCTGAAGCCAACATCTGATGAAAACGCTGCTCAATTCGTTGATGGAGCAGTTCACGGCTCGCCGGGGCGATGGCGAACTGATGCACCTGATACGGCAGAGCGTCTCCTGACGTTTGCGTCAGTTCCGTTAAAGTTTTACCCGAAATGAAAAAAACTTCCAGTGCCCGGGAAAGCCTTTGCGGATCGTTTGGGTGGATCCGCGCTGCGGCAACCGGGTCAATCTCTTCCAGTTGCCTGTGCAAAACGTCCCACCCCTGCTCTGCCGCCTGCCGCTCAATCTTCGCTCTCACTTCCGGATCGGCCGATGGCAGAGGCGATAACCCCTCCAGCAGCGCCTTAAAGTAGAGCATAGTGCCGCCAACTAACAGCGGTATGCGTCCCGCGGCGGTAATCTCGGCCATCTCAGCTAAGGCGTCGCGGCGAAAATCTGCTGCGGAGTAAGCCTGTGCCGGGTCGAGAATATCCAGTAAACGGTGCGGTGCCGCACGCAGTTCGTCTGCGTTGGGCTTCGCCGTGCCGATGTCCATTCCTCGGTAAATGAGGGCTGAATCAACGCTAATCAACTCTACTGGCAAAACTTTACGTAACTCAATGGCTAACGCCGTTTTACCGGAGGCCGTTGGCCCCATTAAAAAAATCGCCTTTGGCAGGCTCGCCTTACTTACATCAGTCATGTTTCAGGGCGGTCATCGCCGTTTTTAAATCAACAGGTTGTAACAAACCACCTGGCGGCGCTTTCACCAGTTGTGGACAGAGGCGTTCCACCTCTGCCAGAACGGTAATCGCCTGCGCCATACTCCACGGCGAATGTTCGCTGGCCAGATGGCGGGCGATCCACTGCGCGGTATCGGCGGCATCAAACGTCGTTTGTTGCGCCAGGTAGCCTATCAGTTCAGGAATCAAGTTTTGTAAATTTTGTTGGCGTAAGGGTAAAGGCACTGCGCGAATTGTCACATGCTGCGCGTCCAGTACGATTTCAATCCCCATTTCGGCAAGAAGCGCCTGGGCACGCTGCAAAACCCCTGTTTCTTCATGGTTTATTTTCAACCGAACCGGGATCAGTAACGGCTGAGCACAGGCGGCGTTTTCCCCTGGCGTCAGTTGCGCCTGTTTAAGCCAGCGTTCCGCTACCGGCAACGCCAGCAGCATCAATTTCCCCTCGCGTTCAAGCAGTGCCATGTCCGGGGCGACAATCGTCAATACCCGGCCAAAACTCTGGCTATGTCCGTCAAGGGAAGACGGCGATATCTCAATATGTTCTTTCCGTTCCACGGCTGGGGTGTCCAGCAATTTACGGTACAACGCCCCTTGCTGCTTTTGATACCCCGGCTGGGCATTTGGGTAGTTGGCGCCCGTCGGGCGCGGTGCGCTTCCCGCTGACGAAAAACGCGGAGCCACTGGTTCGCGCGCGGCTGCGGGTTCAGCGAAATGGTTACGTCCGGCCGCCACGCGATTTTCTGGCAGCGATCGCGGTGCAGGAATGTCGTTTTCCAGCGGCAGCGTTGGCTCAGCCTGCTTCTGCAAAATGCTAACGACGCCCTGATAGATAAAATCATGCACCAGACGCGACTGGTGGAAACGCACCTCGTGCTTGGCGGGATGGACGTTCACATCCACCTGGTGCGGGTCGATCTCCAGATAAAGCACAAAGGCGGGCTGTTGATCGGCGCCGAGCTTATCTTCACAGGCCTGGCGAATGGCGTGGTTAATCAGACGGTCGCGCATCATTCGACCGTTGACGTAGCAGTACTGAATCTCAGCAAACGCGGCGCTACTGGCGTTCGGATCGGCAACCCAGCCGCGCAGGGCCAAATCGCCATGCTGCCACTCAATGGCCAGCGCTTTTTCCAGGAACGGCGTGCCGCAGATGGCGCCCAGCCGACGCTCCTTTTGCCCGCCTTCCGCCACTGCCCGGTACTGACGCATCACCTTACCGTTATGACTGAGGTTAAGAGTGACATCAAAGCGTGCCAGCGCGATGCGGCGGATGATCTCGTCGATATGTCCGAATTCGGTCTTCTCGGTTCGCATAAACTTGCGCCGGGCGGGCGTGTTATAGAAAAGATCCAGCACTTCAAGCGTGGTGCCTACCGGGTGCGCAGCTGGTTTAACCGTGACGTCCATCTCGCGCCCTTCGGCGTAGGCCTGCCAGGCTTCCTGCTGGTCGGCCGTGCGGGAAGTCAACGTTAAGCGGGAAACGGAGCTGATACTGGCCAGCGCTTCGCCGCGAAAACCCAGGCTGATAATCGCTTCCAGATCGTCAAGTGACGCAATTTTACTGGTGGCATGACGCGCCAGCGCCAGCGCCAGCTCGTCCTTTTTGATGCCACAGCCGTTATCACGAATGCGGATAAGCTTTGCGCCCCCGCGTTCAATATCGATATCAATGCGGGTCGCCCCTGCATCGAGGCTGTTTTCCACCAGCTCTTTCACCACCGATGCAGGGCGTTCCACCACCTCACCGGCGGCGATTTGGTTCGCGAGCTGCGGCGGTAGAACCTGAATCGGCATGAACTCTCCTTAATTAGTCGCGGTCATCTCACCCGGCAGCGCGGCGCTTGCCGTCTGGGCTGCCCCGCCCTGCGGCGCAGACTGAAGCGGATGCGCGTCAAAGTATTTACGCAGACCGTTATAAATCGCTTCAGCAATTTGCTGCTGATAGCTGTCGCTTCCCAGTAAACGCTCTTCACCGTGATTACTGATAAAACCCGTCTCTACCAGAATCGACGGAATATCCGGCGAACGCAGGACACCGAGGCTCGCATGTTCCGGACGACGCTTATGCAGCGATCCGACGCTTTGCAGCTGGTTGAGTACGTTAGTGGCGACATCATACCCGACGCGCTGAGAATGACCGAACTGTAAATCCAGTACCGCCTGGCTGAGATACGGATCGGCCTGGCTGTTTGCCAGCACATCGCCTGCCCCGCCTAACAGTTCAGACTGCTTCTCGTGCTCTTCAAGCCAGTTCGCCATTTCACTGTTGGCGCGACGGTTCGACAGCACCCATACCGACGCGCCGGTGGCGTTACGGTTCGGCGCAGCATCCGCGTGAATCGACACCAGGAAATTGGCGTTTTGCTTACGCGCCACATCCGAGCGTCCCATCACTGAAATAAAGTAATCTCCGTCGCGGGTCATGACCCCTTTAAACATCGGATCGTCATTCAGAAGCGCACGCAGCTTACGGGCAATGGCGATAGTGACGTTTTTCTCCCGCGTGCCGCCCGGGCCAATCGCGCCAGGATCTTGCCCGCCGTGTCCGGCGTCGATGGCGATAATCACTTTGTCGCCACTGACCGGCGTACGCCGCGCGCTGACCGCCGGACGCGTCACCGTGTTGCTGCTGGTCACGGCGGTAAGTCGGTCATTTTGTGATTTAAACGGATTACGGGCTGGCTCAGACGGCCTTGGGGTATAAACCGGCGCTTCTACGCGTTTTGCTACCACAGGTGCAGGCGGTGGCGGCGGCGGAACATCAGCATTAATGGTAAAAACCACCGTATAACTGGCGCCGTTTTGCTGCTTAACCGCCTTCGTTTTGCCCTTTTCGGTGAGATCGACCACCAGACGCAGAGACTGTGCATCCTTCGGCGTCCCCGAACGGATGCTTTTCACCAGATTGTTGCCGCTGAACTGGAGCGGCAGCCCATGGATCACCCCGGTCTGTTTAATATCGAGCGCCACGCTGCGGCTGTCGATTTGTGAGAAAGCATATTCAGGATCGCCCATAAAGCTGAACGTAATACGGGCCTGGCTATCGCCATTCGACACCTGAATATCCGAGAGGCTGGCCGCCCCGGCCTGCGCGCACAGCAGGACCGTGGCAGCCAGCACCCAACCTTTAACGCGATTAATCATCCCGTTATCCCTACGCTCAACCGGCTAAACGCGCCAGTAAGGAACAGCCTGATGAGGAAACCGCACTGATGCGCGCCTCACGCCCTTGTGCTTGGTAATCTAAGTGAATTTCGACATCCGGGTCAGGCAGCACACCCGCACCTTGTTGCGGCCACTCCACCAGGCAGATGGCGTCGTTGGCAAAGTAATCGCGGATCCCCATAAATTCCAGCTCCTCAGGATCCGCAAGACGATATAAATCAAAGTGGTACACCATGATATTTTCAAGCGTGTACGGTTCTACCAGCGTGTAGGTCGGGCTTTTTACGTTCCCGTTATGGCCTAACGCCTGCAAAAAGCCACGGCTGAAGGTTGTTTTACCCGCGCCTAAATCACCATACAGATAAATGACGGTCGCCCCCTGACAGGCCTGCGCCACGCGCTTGCCGAGATCTAAAGTGGCTTGTTCATCAGGTAAAGGAATCGCTCGATTAGTCATTTTCTACGTCAATCACATCCGGGTTAACAACACGCCGCAGCGTGCTAAAAAGATCGGTGGCCAGCATACCGCGCGTTCCGTAACGAGCAGCCAGCCTGTCAGCCGCCGCACCGTGGGCCACGCAGCCAGCACAGGCTGCATCATAAAGGGGAAGTTTCTGTCCGAGCAATGCGCCAATGATGCCAGAGAGCACATCACCCATGCCGCCGCTCGCCATGCCTGCATTACCGGCATCAACGATGCCCATCGCATCATCGCTGGCAATAACGGTCCCCGCCCCTTTCAAAACGACAACACCTCCGTAACGTTTTACCAGACGTTGGGCTGAAAGTAAGCGATCGCTTTCAATTTCTGCCACGCTACAGTTAAGCAGCCGTGCGGCTTCGCCGGGGTGTGGCGTCAGAATGCGATTGTGACGCTTATCCGGGTTTATTGCCAGAAGGTTAAGCGCGTCGGCATCCCAGAGCATCGGCTTACGAAAATTCTCGGCCTTTTGCAGGGCCTGTTTACCCCACTCCTGCTGACCCAAGCCCGGACCAATGACTACCACGTCCGCCCACTCAAGACCCTCTTCAATCGCCTGTGGGGCAAGCTCGTGGACCATCAGCTCCGGCCGCGCGGTAATAATCGGCGGAATGTTTTCGCTGCGGGTCAGCACGCGTACTAATCCGGCACCGCTGCGCAACGCGGCCTCTCCTGTCATGCGAATCGCACCTGCCGTGCCATGATCGCCACCGATAATCAGCAGCCGGCCATGATCACCCTTATGGGATGTGGGGCGGCGCGGAGGCAGCCACTGAGCAAGCAGGGAGGCATCAAAGCGGGTGATGTGGGTATCCTGTCCAGCCAGCCAGTTTTCCAGCCCCAGTGCGTTGTGATGTAACGTCCCCACGACATCCCGCGCTTTACCGGTAAGCAAACCCGGCTTCAGGGCGATAAAGGTCACGGTGTGCGCAGCCTCAATCGACACGCCCGGCGTCGCGCCGGTTTGCGCCATCAGGCCGGAGGGAATATCCAGCGCCACCACCGGGGCGGGGTGCGCATTAGTGTGGGTAATCAGCGCGGCGACGTCATCGCGAGGCGCGCGCATCAGCCCCGTCCCCAGCAGACCATCAACAATCACGTCGACATCCTCGGGCCAGACGATATCAGGCGCATGAATAATGCCCCCCGCATTCAGCCAGGCCTCTCTCGCCATGCCAGCCTCTTCCGGTAGCGGCTTGTCGCTCTCCAGCGCCAGCAGGGTAACGCGCAGCCCCGCCGCCACCGCAAGACGAGCCACCACATAGCCATCGCTACCGTTATTGCCGTGCCCGCACAGAATCAGGTAGTGCGAGGCATCCGGATAAGCCGTGCGCGCTACGTTAAACGCCGCCTCGCCCGCGCGCTGCATCAGTTCATAAAGGGTAACGCCCAGGCTATCTGCGGCCTCTTTTTCGGCCCGACGGAGGTCATCCGCATGCCAGATGGAATGTGGTATACTTGCGGGGTTTTTCTTCACAGTATGGTCCGTCATGTCACTGCCCCTCGATCTCAATGAATTAGCGCAAAAAATAAAACAGTGGGGTGCTGAACTGGGCTTCCAGAAGGTCGGTATTACCGATACCGACCTCTCTGCCAGCGAGCCTAAGCTACAGGCATGGCTGGATAAACAATACCACGGCGAGATGGAGTGGATGGCGCGTCACGGTATGATGCGTGCCCGCCCCCACGAGCTGTTGCCGGGTACGCTGCGCGTCATTAGCGTACGCATGAACTATCTGCCCGCTAACGCGGCCTTTGCGCGCACGCTAAAAAATCCTTCGCTGGGTTACGTCAGCCGATACGCGCTGGGACGTGATTACCATAAACTTCTGCGCAACCGTCTAAAAAAGCTCGGGGAAACCATTCAGCAGCACTGTGTTTCGCTGAATTTTAGACCCTTTGTCGATTCTGCGCCTATTCTTGAGCGCCCGATCGCCGAAAAAGCCGGGCTTGGCTGGACAGGTAAGCACTCACTTATCTTAAGCCGCGACGCGGGCTCATTCTTTTTCCTGGGTGAACTGTTGATTGATTTACCCCTGCCGGTAGACGGTCCGGTGGAAGAAGGGTGTGGCCGCTGCGTGGCCTGTATGACCATCTGCCCAACGGGCGCTATCGTTGAACCCTATACCGTTGATGCGCGCCGCTGTATCTCTTATCTCACCATCGAGCTGGAAGGTGCTATTCCAGAGGAATTTCGTCCGCTTATTGGCAACCGCATCTACGGCTGTGATGACTGCCAACTGATTTGTCCGTGGAACCGTTATTCACAGTTGACGGACGAAGAAGACTTCAGTCCCCGCAAGGCGTTACATGCCCCGCAGTTGATCGAACTGTTCGCCTGGAGCGAAGCCTGGTTCCTGAAGGTGACGGAAGGTTCCGCCATACGTCGTATCGGCCACCTGCGCTGGCTGCGTAATGTGGCTGTTGCGCTGGGTAATGCCCCATGGGATGAAGCCAATCTTCAGGCGCTTGAAAGCCGCAGAGGTGAGCACCCACTTCTTGATGAGCACATAGAATGGGCGATTGCGCAGCAAATTGAGAAGCGAAATGCCGGCGTGGTTGAAGTGCAGTTACCGAAGAAACAGCGCCTGGTCAGGGTGATTGAAAAAGGGCTGCCACGGGATGTGTGATATATTCACAGGCTGTGAATAAAAATAAGAATTCAGGCGCAATAAGGTTTAGCAAACAGGTCAAGTGATCTCAATAACATTTTGAAATCAAATTTTCTTCATAGATTACAGTTAATTACGAAGATATTATTCACCCTGCTAACATTTTGCACAACTGGGATTTATCACAGTTTCTGTGGATAACTCTGTTTACAAGAGTGTTTCAGATACAATAGAAAACGTCCCCAACGAAGCATTTCGCTGTGGATAATTTAGGAAAGAAGAAGAATTTGGAGCGGGAAACGAGACTCGAACTCGCGACCCCGACCTTGGCAAGGTCGTGCTCTACCAACTGAGCTATTCCCGCTTGGGTATTCTGGTGCTGTGCGTATCTTGCGATACTTTCAAATTTTGGAGCGGGAAACGAGACTCGAACTCGCGACCCCGACCTTGGCAAGGTCGTGCTCTACCAACTGAGCTATTCCCGCTTGGGTGTTCTGGTGCTGGCGTATCTTGCGATACTTTTCAAATTTTGGAGCGGGAAACGAGACTCGAACTCGCGACCCCGACCTTGGCAAGGTCGTGCTCTACCAACTGAGCTATTCCCGCAAATCTGTACTGCTTTTGTTGCTGTCGTAACGTGTATTTCTCTGTCGTTACGGGAGGCGCATTATACGAGAAATCCGTTTAGCTGCAACCCCCCTCAAAGCGATTTTTTTGAAATTCAGTTCAAGTGCTTATTTAATCGGCAAGCTGAACAATTTAGCGACAAAAACCCGGCCACGCAAGGCGCCGGATCGCAAAATTAAAGCTTAATAAAGTTTTCGCGATAGTACGCCAGCTCCGCAACAGACTCACGGATGTCATCCATTGCCTGGTGCGTCCCCTGCTTTGTGAAGCCGTCGAGAATTTCCGGTTTCCAGCGGCGGGCCAGCTCTTTTAAGGTGCTCACATCCAGATAGCGGTAGTGGAAGTAGGACTCCAGCTCCGGCATGTACTTAAACAGGAAACGACGATCCTGACCAATGCTGTTGCCACAGATAGGCGATTTTCCTGCCGGCACCCACTGCTTCAGAAACTCAAGCGTCGCCAGCTCCGCTTCGCGGTCGCCCAGAGTGCTGGCCTTCACGCGTTCCACCAGCCCGCTGCCAGTATGGGTACGCACGTTCCACTCATCCATCAGCGCAAGCTGGTCATCGGACTGGTGCACGGCAATCGTTGGGCCTTCCGCCAGAATATTGAGGTTGGCATCGGTGACCAGTGTGGCGATCTCAATAATGCGATCGCGCTCGGGATCCAGGCCGGTCATCTCCAGATCGATCCAAATCAGGTTGTTTTCGTCCGCGCTCATGTTATTTTCCACCCTTCTCGCTTA
This sequence comes from Enterobacter cloacae complex sp. SYL001, assembly GCF_049237025.1. Classification (NCBI taxonomy): domain Bacteria; kingdom Pseudomonadati; phylum Pseudomonadota; class Gammaproteobacteria; order Enterobacterales; family Enterobacteriaceae; genus Enterobacter; species Enterobacter cloacae complex sp. SYL001. Next base: position 122,192 of record NZ_JBMKJI010000004.1, read on the forward strand.
ACCGGCAGTAGCAGGTTAACTAGTATTAATTAGAGTGTATCATAGAGGTTTTGCCCGCTATGGGCGACCAGGAGCCAGCGCGATTGAGTAAAAATAAACTCTCCAAAGGGCAGCAGCGCCGCGTGAATGCAAATCACCAGCGCCGTCTTAAAACCACTACGGAGAAGCCCGATTACGACGACAACCTGTTTGGCGAAGCGACGGAAGGCGTGGTGATTAGCCGCTTCGGTATGCATGCCGATGTCGAGTCTGCCGACGGGGACATCCACCGTTGCAATATCCGTCGCACCATCCGTTCCCTGGTGACCGGTGACCGCGTGGTCTGGCGTCCAGGCAAAGCGGCTGCGGAAGGGGTAACGGTTAAAGGTATCGTTGAAGCCGTGCATGAACGCACGTCGGTTCTGACCCGTCCTGATTTCTACGACGGCGTAAAGCCCATTGCCGCCAATATCAACCAGATCGTGATCGTTTCAGCGATTTTACCGGAACTTTCGCTCAACATTATTGACCGTTACCTGGTGGCCTGCGAAACGCTACAGGTTGAGCCGCTCATCGTGCTGAATAAAATCGATCTGCTGGATGACGAGGCCATGGCCTTTGTGAATGAGCAGATGGATATCTATCGCAATATTGGTTATCGCGTTTTGATGGTTTCCAGCCGCACCAAAGATGGCCTGAAGCCGTTAGAAGATGCTCTGACCGACCGCATCAGTATCTTTGCAGGGCAGTCTGGCGTGGGTAAATCGAGCCTGCTTAACAACCTGCTCGGCCTTCAGCAAGAAATCCTGACCAACGATGTGTCGGACGTCTCCGGGCTGGGCCAGCACACCACCACCGCCTCACGTCTCTATCACTTCCCGCACGGCGGCGATGTGATTGACTCCCCGGGTGTGCGTGAATTTGGTCTCTGGCATCTTGAGCCGGAACAAATCTTTAACGGATTTGTCGAATTCCATGACTATATAGGCGCTTGCAAATACCGCGACTGTAAACATGACAACGATCCGGGCTGCGCCATCCGCGAAGCGGTGGAGAACGGTGAAATAGCGGAAACCCGTTTCGAAAATTACCATCGTATTCTCGAAAGCATGGACCAGGTAAAAACGCGTAAAAACTTTTCTGATTCTGATAACTGACAACTAAGCTAAGCGTCGCTAAAATCGTCCCCTTTTTTCAGGTTCCGGCAGCGTACTGCCGGATCAGGAACGACAAAACAATGGCCTGGAGGCTACCTTGTTAAACTCATTTAAACTTTCGCTTCAATACATTCTGCCTAAACTGTGGCTCACTCGCCTGGCGGGCTGGGGCGCGAGCAAACGAGCGGGCTGGCTGACCAAACTGGTCATCGACCTGTTCGTGAAATACTACAAGGTCGACATGAAAGAAGCGCAGAAGCCGGATACGGCAAGCTACCGCACCTTCAACGAATTTTTTGTGCGTCCGCTGCGCGACGAAGTGCGCCCGCTGAATACCGACCCGAACGTGCTGGTGATGCCTGCTGACGGCGTGATCAGCCAGCTGGGTAAAATTGAAGACGACAAAATTTTGCAGGCGAAAGGCCATAACTACAGCCTGGAAGCGCTGCTGGCCGGTAACTACATAATGGCGGATCTGTTCCGCAACGGGACTTTCGCGACCACCTATCTCTCCCCACGCGACTACCACCGCGTTCATATGCCGTGTAACGGCATCCTGCGCGAGATGATCTACGTGCCGGGGGATCTGTTCTCTGTAAACCACCTGACGGCGCAAAACGTCCCTAACCTGTTTGCCCGTAACGAGCGCGTCATCTGCCTGTTTGATACTGAATTTGGCCCAATGGCGCAGATTCTGGTAGGTGCTACCATTGTGGGCAGCATCGAAACCGTCTGGGCGGGCACCATTACGCCGCCACGCGAAGGCGTGATCAAGCGCTGGACCTGGCCTGCCGGGGAAGAAGAAGGTTCTGTGGCCCTGCTGAAAGGTCAGGAGATGGGCCGCTTCAAGCTGGGCTCAACGGTAATCAACCTGTTCGCACCGGGCAAAGTTAACCTTGTCGACGAGCTGGAAAGCCTGTCCGTGACCAAACTCGGCCAGCCTCTGGCAGTATCGACGGAGGTCTTTGCAACGCCAGACGTTGCGCCAGCCCCGTTGCCGGAAGAAGAGATCAAAGCCGAGCACGATGCCAGCCCGCTGGTTGACGACAAAAAAGACGAAGGTTAACAACAGAAGGATCGCTGACGTGCGCCCGATTATCGTATTACTGATGGCCTGGTGCCTCAGCATGGGGGCGTACGCAGCGACGGCCCCCGACGCCAAACAGATAACCCAGGAGCTGGAGCAGGCAAAAGCGGCGAAACCCGCTCAGCCGGAGGCCGTTGAGTCGCTCCAGTCTGCACTGAACGCACTTGAGGAACGAAAGGGTTCTCTTGAGCGCGCCCAGCAATATCAGCAGGTTATCGACAACTTCCCCAAACTCTCTCAGACCCTGCGCTCGCAGTTAAACAGCCTGCGTGATGAACCACGCCAGGTACCCGCAGGGATGACGTCCGAGGCGCTGAATCAGGAGATCCTGCAAGTCAGCAGCCAGCTGCTGGAAAAAAGCCGTCTGGCACAGCAGGAGCAGGAACGGGCGCGTGAAATTGCCGACTCTCTCAGTCAGCTTCCACAGCAGCAAACCGATGCCCGCCGTCAGTTAAATGAGGTGGAACGCCGCATTGGGACGCAGACCGGCAACACCCCGCAGAATCAGGCCCAAAATCTTGGGCTACAGGCGGAATCCGCCAGACTTAAAGCACTGGTTGATGAACTGGAGCTGGCACAGCTTTCTGCTAACAACCGCCAGGAGCTGTCGCGGATGCGTTCGGAACTGGCGCAGAAGCAGAGCGAACAGCTGGATGCGTATCTCCAGGCGCTGAGAAATCAACTCAACAGCCAGCGTCAGCGTGAAGCTGAACGTGCGCTGGAAAGCACCGAGTTGTTGGCCGAAAACAGCGCTAACCTGCCCGACAGCATCGTCGCCCAGTTTAAGGTTAACCGCGAGCTTTCTGCCGCGCTGAATCAGCAGGCGCAGCGCATGGATTTGGTGGCCTCGCAGCAGCGTCAGGCCACTAATCAAACCCTCCAGGTTCGTCAGGCTCTCAACACGCTGCGTGAACAGTCCCAGTGGCTTGGCTCATCTAACCTGTTGGGCGAAGCGTTACGCGCACAGGTGGCTCGTCTGCCAGAGATGCCAAAACCGCAGCAGCTTGATACGGAGATGGCGCAGCTGCGCGTTCAGCGTCTTCATTATGAAGACCTTCTTAATAAGCAGCCGCAAATCCGCCAGATCCGTCAGGCTGACGGACAGCCGCTCACCGGCGAGCAAAGCCGTATTCTGGAAGCGCAGCTGCGCACCCAACGCGAACTGCTCAATTCCCTGTTGCAGGGGGGCGATACGCTGATCCTCGAGCTCACCAAGCTGAAAGTCTCAAACAGCCAGCTGGAGGACGCGCTGAAAGAGGTCAACGAAGCCACGCACCGTTACCTGTTCTGGACATCCGACGTGCGGCCGATGACCTTCGCCTGGCCGATTGAGATCGTGCAGGATCTGCGCCGCCTCATTTCGCTGGACACCTTCAGCCAGCTGGGTCTCGCCAGCGTGATGATGCTCACCAGTAAGGAGACCATCTTCCCGCTGCTGGGGGCACTGATTCTGGTGGGTTTCAGTATTTATTCCCGTCGCCACTTCACCCGTTTCCTTGAGCGCTCCAGCGCCCGGGTGGGGAAAGTGACACAGGATCACTTCTGGCTGACGCTGCGTACAGTGTTCTGGTCAATTCTGGTCGCGTCTCCGCTGCCGGTGCTGTGGATGACGCTCGGATACGGCCTGCGTGAAGCCTGGCCCTATCCGCTTGCCGTCGCAATTGGCGATGGCGTGACCGCCACCGTTCCGCTGCTGTGGGTGGTGATGATTTGCGCCACGTTTGCGCGGCCAAATGGTCTGTTCATCGCTCACTTTGGCTGGCCGCGTAATCGCGTGGCGCGGGCGATGCGCTATTACCTGATGAGCATCGGGCTGATTGTGCCGCTAATTATGGCGCTGATCATGTTCGATAATCTCAATGACCGGGAGTTCTCCGGCTCGCTGGGACGGCTGTGCTTTATGCTGATCTGCGGGGCATTAGCGGTAGTGACGCTCAGCCTGAAGCGCGCCGGGATCCCGCTTTATCTCGACAAGTCCGGCAGTGGCGATAACATGTTTAACCGTCTGCTGTGGAACCTGCTGCTTAGCGCGCCGCTGGCGGCAATGCTGGCGGCGGCTGTCGGTTATCTCGCCACATCGCAGGCGCTGCTCGCACGACTGGAAACGTCAGTAGCTATCTGGTTCCTGCTGCTGGTGGTCTACCATGTTATTCGCCGCGGCATGCTGATCCAGCGTCGTCGTCTGGCGTTTGACCGTGCCAAACATCGTCGCGCAGAAATACTGGCTCAGCGCGCGCGGGGTGAGGAAGAGCCGAACCACGTCAACAGCACCGAAGGGACTTCAGACGCCGATGACGTCGAACTGGATCTCGATGCGATCAGTACCCAGTCCCTGCGGCTGGTACGCTCAATTCTGATGCTGGTTGCCCTGCTGTCGGTGATCTTCCTGTGGTCGGAAATCCACTCTGCGTTTGGCTTCCTGGAGAACATCTCTTTGTGGGATGTGACGTCGACGGTGCAGGGGGTCGAAAGCCTGGAGCCCATCACCTTAGGGGCCGTGCTGATTGCGATTCTGGTACTCATTATCACCACGCAGCTGATCCGTAACTTCCCTGCCCTGCTGGAGCTGGCGCTGTTGCAGCATCTGGATTTAACCCCCGGCACAGGCTATGCGATCACCACCATTACCAAGTATTTAATCATGCTGTTTGGTGGGCTGGTTGGCTTCTCGATGATTGGTATCGAATGGTCAAAACTGCAATGGCTGGTTGCCGCCCTGACCGTAGGCCTGGGCTTTGGTTTACAGGAGATCTTTGCCAACTTCGTCTCGGGTCTGATCATTCTGTTTGAAAAGCCGATTCGAATTGGCGATACGGTGACCATCCGCGATCTGACCGGCAGCGTCACCAGGATCAACACCCGCGCCACCACCATCAGCGACTGGGACCGTAAAGAGATCATCGTCCCGAACAAAGCGTTTATCACCGAGCAGTTTATCAACTGGTCGCTGTCTGACTCCGTCACGCGTGTGGTGCTGACCGTACCCGCTCCGTCGGATGCCAACAGCGAAGAGGTGACGCAGATCCTGTATACAGCTGCTGAACGCTGTTCGCTGGTAATCGACAACCCGCCGCCGGAAGTCTTCCTGGTTGATTTGCAGCAGGGGATCCAGATTTTCGAGCTGCGTATCTACGCCGCCGAGATGGGACACCGTATGCCGCTGCGCCATGAGATCCACCAGCTGATCCTGGCTGGCTTCCGCGAGCACGGAATTGATATGCCGTTCCCACCTTTCCAGATGCGTCTGGAAACGCTGGACGGACGTAAGACAGGAAGAACGTTGACGTCTGCGGCGCGTTCGCGCCCGGCGGGAAGTTTATAATCCATTTCCCCCTCCCTTCCGGGAGGGGTTTTTTCATCCGCTATGCCACTTCTGCCACGCAGGTCATCATGCGGCGGCGGTAGTTCTCATAAATCCCCATTGCCAGCAGCGAGAAGAAGATCGGTCCGCCAACCATCCACAGCGTGCTGCTCCAGTCATTTGCCTCAACCACGGGCTGAATGACGGTAAAGATGTTGGCGAACGCGACGACCAGCACCACAACAGTGGTCGCCAGCAGCGTCGCCACGCGGGTTTTGAAGATCACGAACGGTCGCTCCAGATCCCGCTTCGCCTTAAAGAACGGGAACGCCAGCGCCAGGAATAGGTACGGAAGCGTCATCGATACGTTTGCCATCAGGGTCAGCTTGTTATAGAACGCCGACGCGGTATCGCCGCCAAAGGACACCAGCAGAATGAACACGCACACCAGCAGGCACTGCATCCACATCGCGTTGGCAGGCATACCGGCAGCGTTCAGCTGCGTCATACGTGCGGGCCACAGCGCCTTTGGCGTCCCCTGAATAATCGCTTTCAGCGGCGAGTAGATCAGCGTGAAGAACGCGCCAGTATAGGCGAGGAACATCGACAAACCGGTAATCCGCGCAAACCAGATCCCCGGGGTGGCCGACGTTTCCGGCACGAGATCCATGGCGTTGCCCAGCGTCACCCCCAGGCTTTTCATCAACACGTAGGTAATGTTGCCGAGGTTGGTGGTGTTATTGCTCAGTACCTGCTGCCAGTTGGTGCTGACGCCCCAGAGGAAAATCGCCAGCGAGTAGCCAATGGAAATGACGATGGCGGCAAAGATAATGCCTTTGGCAAAGTTCTTTTCCGGGTTTTCGGTTTTATCGACCAGCCCGCCCACGGCTTCAATTCCACCGTAAGCAAAGATGGCAAACACCACGAAGGAGAGCATGGCCAGCCCGGACTGGTAACCCGGATTAGGCGATGAAACGAAGTTGACTTCCTGTGCGAAATGCCCGCCGTTCAGGCACAGAATAGCGATACTGACCAGCAGCAGCACCAGGTTCAGGCACATCACGGAAATTCCGCCAACGGCAGTGATACGGGCAATTTTGTTGATGCCTTTCGAGGCCACCCGCGTGACAACCACCATCCAGCACACCGCCAGAATACCGACCACCTGTGTGGAACTCAGCCCCGCCAGAGACCAGACCTGCGTTTTATCCGCACCGAAGAGAAACGTTGAGAACGGCACCCAGACCTTGGCCGCCGTACTGACCATCCAGACGACATAGGATGAAAACCACATGAACGTACCGATAAACGCATAACGCGGACCGACGCTGTTGTTCATCCACGAATAGATGCCGCCTTCTTCTTTCCTGTACGCCGACCCCATCTCCGCCATCATTAGCGCAAACGGAATAAAGAAGAACAGCGCGGAAACGATATAAAACGGCGTCGCGCTGTAGCCCATCAGATAAAACGCGGACGGGCTATTGGCAAAGCCAAAAACTGACGTAAAAATCATCAGGATGAGCCCGGTAAGGGTCATTTTTTTGAGTGAGTGAGACATATAACCATCCGAAACGGAATTAAACTGCGCGGATGGTAGCAGATGACCAGACAAATATTGTGGCTATACGAGTCAAATTAAGAAAAAGACCCGTGCATAGAGAAGATAGTAGTTTTTAATGTGGCAGAGTTAAATGACCAAGTAGGCCGGGTAAGCGACAGCGCCACCCGGCAATCCTTTATGCGCGATCGACCGTAAAGGCAATCACATCGCCCAGTTGTTCTGCGCCCAGCGCCAGCATGACCAGGCGATCCACACCCAGCGCCACGCCGGAGCAGTCCGGCAGACCGGCTTTAAGCGCTTCCAGCAGGTTGGTGTCAATCGGCTGCTGCGGCAGACCGCGCGCGTTGCGCTTGCGGTTATCCTGCTCGAAACGCTGTTGCTGTTCGCGCGCGTCGGTCAGCTCATGGAAACCGTTCGCCAGCTCGATGCCTTTAAAGTACACCTCAAAGCGCTCCGCCACGCGGTGATCTTCGGTGCTGATCTGCGCCAGTGAAGCCTGGCTGGCCGGGAAGTGATAGACAAACGTCGGACGATCTTTGCCAATCTGCGGTTCAACACCAAAGGTGAACAGCAGTTGCAGCAGCGTGTCGCGATCCTCTTCGTTATCTGCCACGTTGCTCAGATCCAGTTTTGCCGCCACTTCACGCAGCTGTGTTTTATCAGCCGACAGCGGATCAATTTCCAGATGACGCTGGAAGGCCTGCTGATAGGAGAGCGTTTCAGCTTCCGCGCAATCCAGCACCTGTTGGAGCAGATCGTCGACTTCGTTCATCAGACGATACATGTCGTAGTGCGGGCGGTACCACTCCAGCATAGTGAATTCCGGATTATGGTGTCGGCCCATCTCTTCATTACGGAAGCTACGGCACAGCTGATAGACCGGACCACACCCGGCCGCCAGCAGACGCTTCATATGGTATTCCGGGCTGGTCATCAGATACAGATTCATGCCCTGAGAGTGGCCTGGGCCAACAAAACGGGTTTCAAACGGGACCAGATGAATATCCGTGACCGTCGCCTGACTCATGCACGGCGTTTCCACCTCCAGGACACCGCGATCCGCAAAGAAGCGGCGGATCTCCGCCATAATTGCTGCGCGCTTTAGCAGGTTTGGAATGGATGCGCTCGGCTGCCAGGTGGCCGTTTCGCTCATGAGTTATTTCTCCGTTTTCAGACAAGGGCACGAAGTCTACTCGCAAGCCGGGGCAGAGACAAATTTTGCACAGTAAAAGCCCCTTTTCATTGCACAGAGAAATACTGTGACGTCATTCATTAATCACGATGATAAATCACCGCACAGAACAGCAAAAAAATCGAACACGTCAAATTTCCCTCACTTCTACGCGGTTATACTGTTTTACCCATAAAGGAGCAGTGGAATCGCTTCCGCAATCGTCCGTTCGGGCAGGTGAACGTCCTTTAGCTCATCACGTTGCGGGAAAACAAAAATCTGGAGGAATGTCGTGCAAACTTTTCAAGCCGATCTTGCCGTAATAGGCGCTGGCGGGGCTGGATTACGCGCTGCAATTGCTGCGGCACAAGCCAATCCGAACGCCAAAATCGCATTGATTTCAAAAGTCTATCCGATGCGCAGCCACACGGTAGCCGCAGAAGGAGGATCCGCCGCCGTCGCGCAGGATCATGACAGCTTCGAATACCATTTCCACGACACGGTTGCAGGGGGCGACTGGCTTTGCGAACAGGATGTCGTTGATTACTTCGTGCACCATTGCCCAACGGAAATGACCCAGCTGGAACAGTGGGGATGTCCATGGAGCCGCCGTCCGGACGGGAGCGTCAACGTCCGCCGCTTCGGTGGCATGAAGATCGAACGCACCTGGTTTGCTGCCGATAAGACCGGCTTCCACATGCTGCACACCCTGTTCCAGACCTCCCTCCAGTTCCCACAAATCCAGCGCTTTGACGAACATTTCGTTCTCGACATTCTGGTCGACGACGGTCATGCGCACGGACTGGTAGCAATGAACATGATGGAAGGCACGCTCGTCCAGATCCGCGCTAAGGCGGTGGTGATGGCAACGGGCGGTGCGGGCCGCGTATACCGCTACAACACCAACGGCGGCATCGTCACCGGTGACGGTATGGGCATGGCGCTCAGCCACGGCGTCCCGCTGCGTGATATGGAGTTCGTCCAGTATCACCCAACCGGCCTGCCGGGCTCCGGTATTCTGATGACGGAAGGCTGCCGCGGCGAAGGCGGTATTCTGGTCAACAAAAACGGCTATCGCTATTTGCAGGATTACGGCATGGGTCCGGAAACCCCGCTTGGCGAGCCGAAAAACAAATACATGGAACTCGGCCCACGCGACAAAGTCTCTCAGGCTTTCTGGCACGAGTGGCGCAAAGGCAACACCATCTCAACGCCGCGCGGCGACGTGGTACATCTCGACCTGCGTCATCTCGGCGAGAAGAAACTGCTGGAGCGTCTGCCGTTTATCTGCGAGCTGGCGAAAGCCTATGTGGGCGTCGACCCGGTGAAAGAGCCGATCCCGGTGCGTCCAACCGCGCACTACACCATGGGCGGTATCGAAACCGACCAGCAGTGCGAAACCCGCATCAAAGGGCTGTTTGCGGTGGGTGAGTGTTCCTCCGTCGGTCTGCACGGCGCAAACCGTCTGGGCTCGAACTCGCTGGCTGAGCTGGTGGTCTTTGGTCGCATGGCGGGCGAACGCGCGATGGAGCGTGCCGCAACGGCAGGTGAAGCTAACAGCGCGGCGCTGGATGCGCAGGTTGCAGACATCGAAAAACGCCTGAAAGGCCTGGTGAACCAGGAAGGTAACGAAAACTGGTCGAAGATCCGCGACGAAATGGGGCTGTCGATGGAAGAAGGCTGCGGGATCTACCGTACGCCAGAGCTGATGCAGAAAACCGTCGACAAGCTGGCAGAACTCCAGGAACGCTTCAAGCGCGTGCGCATCACCGACACCTCCAGCGTCTTCAATACCGACCTGCTCTATACCATTGAACTGGGCCACGGCCTGAACGTCGCAGAGTGTATGGCCCATTCTGCCCTGGCGCGTAAAGAGTCCCGCGGCGCGCACCAGCGTCTGGATGAGGGCTGCACCGAACGTGACGACGTCAATTTCCTTAAACATACTCTCGCCTGGCGCGATGCGGATGGTACCACCCGTCTGGACTACAGCGACGTGAAAATCACTACGCTGCCACCGGCGAAACGCGTGTACGGTGCAGAAGCAGAAGCCGCCGATAAGAAGGAGAAGGCGAATGGCTGAGATGCAAAAACTGAAAGTTGAAGTGGTGCGCTACAACCCGGAAGTGGACGCCGCGCCGCACAGCGCTTTCTATGAAGTCCCTTACGACGAGCAAACCTCCCTGCTGGATGCGCTCGGCTATATCAAAGATAACCTGGCCCCGGACCTGAGCTACCGCTGGTCCTGCCGCATGGCAATCTGCGGCTCCTGCGGCATGATGGTCAACAAAGTGCCGAAGCTGGCGTGTAAAACTTTCCTGCGTGATTACACCAAGGGCATCAAGGTTGAAGCGCTGGGCAACTTCCCGATTGAGCGCGATCTGGTGGTCGACATGACCCACTTTATCGAAAGCCTCGAAGCGATTAAGCCGTACATCATCGGCAACCCGCGCACGCCGGATCAGGGGCCAAACACCCAGACGCCCGCGCAGATGGCGAAATACCATCAGTTTTCCGGCTGCATCAACTGCGGCCTGTGCTACGCCGCCTGTCCACAGTTTGGCCTGAACCCTGAGTTTATCGGCCCGGCCGCCATTACCCTGGCGCACCGCTATAACGAGGACAGCCGCGACCACGGCAAAAAAGAACGTATGGCACAGCTTAACGGCCAGAACGGGGTCTGGACCTGCACGTTTGTCGGTTACTGCTCCGAAGTCTGTCCGAAGCATGTCGACCCGGCCGCTGCTATTCAGCAGGGAAAAGTGGAAAGTTCGAAAGACTTTCTTATCGCTACCCTGAAACCACGCTAAGGAGTGCATGATGACGACTAAACGCAAAGCCTACGTGCGACCAATGCCGTCCACCTGGTGGAAAAAACTGCCGTTTTATCGCTTCTATATGCTGCGTGAAGGCACGGCTGTTCCCGCGGTCTGGTTCAGCCTCGAACTGATGTACGGGGTGTATGCCCTCAAGCACGGCCCGGAAGCCTGGGCCAGTTTTGTGGGTTTCCTGCAAAACCCAATCATCGTAGTTCTGAATCTGATTGTGCTCGCAGCCGCGCTACTGCATACCAAAACCTGGTTTGAACTGGCGCCAAAAGCAGCGAACATCATTGTAAAAGGCGAAAAAATGGGGCCAGAGCCGGTTATTAAAGGGCTCTGGGCAGTGACGGCCGTTGTCTCTGTGGTCATTCTGTTTGTCGCACTGTTCTGGTAAGGAGACTACTGTGATCAATCCAAATCCAAAACGTTCAGATGAGCCGGTCTTCTGGGGGCTGTTTGGCGCAGGCGGCATGTGGAGCGCCATTATTGCCCCGGTCATTATCCTGCTGGTCGGTATTATGCTGCCGCTGGGGCTGTTTCCGGGCGATGCGCTGAGCTATGAGCGCGTACTGGCCTTTGCGAGCAGCTTTATTGGCCGGGTGTTCATCTTCCTGATGATCGTCCTGCCGCTGTGGTGTGGTCTGCACCGTATCCACCATGCGATGCACGATCTGAAAATCCATGTGCCAAGCGGTAAATGGGTCTTCTACGGCCTGGCAACCATTCTGACGGTCGTCACGTTGATTGCCGTGGTCACCATCTGACTGAACAGGCCCGCCATCCGGCGGGCTTTTTACTTTTCATTTTCTCCACCAGCCACCGGGAAAATTCGCGCATGGCAGGCGTTTCTGCCCGGGACTGCAATCGGGTAAGCCAGTAACTGCCGAGCTCAATCTGCGTTGCAAAGGGCTGCACAATGCGCTCGCTGGCTAACAGATGGGTAAACATATCGACAGGCGCAATGGCAATACCTACCCCTGCCTGAGCGGCCTCCAGCATGGTCACGGACGAATCAAATACCATCACACGGTGCGTTGGCGAAGGGGGGTGCTCGCCGGCCGCCTGCATCCACGCGGTCCACTCGTCGCGTCGGTAGGAGCGCAGCAGCGTAAACCTGAGGATGTCGGCCGGACAGTGCAGACTGGTGGCGATATCGGGCGTACACAGCGGCGCGAGCGGCGCATGACAAAGAAATTCAGCCTCGGTGCCATGCCACGCCCCGCCACCGTAGCGGATCGTATAGTCAAGCCCTTCGGCAGCCGGATCAACGCGGTTGTTATGGGTGGAAAGCTGAAGATCGATGTGCGGATAGCCACGGCGAAAATCGTCCAGCTGTGAGAATAAAACCCCGATGGCAAACGTACCCACTACGCCGATTTTCAGCTTCTCCTGCGCACGATGGTTAGCGAAGCGATCCAGCATTCCGGCTATACGATCGAACGAATCATTCAGTACCGGCAGTAAGTTTTCTCCCTCGGTAGTCAACATCAGCCCGCGCGACACGCGAACGAACAGCTGACAGTTCAGGTGCTGCTCCAGCGTTTTCACATGCTGGCTAATGGCTGAATGGGTCACGTTCAGCTCAATGGCCGCATGCGTAAAGCTGAGATGTCTCGCGGCGGCTTCAAAGGCTCGAAGCGAATTGAGGGGGAGATAGCTTCGCGTCATGGTCTCTTCCGTTAGAAAAATTAACAGCTAATGCTAAATTTAACCGTTTGTCAGGCACAGTCAAATCCAACAGACTACGCCTGTCTGACGGGCCCGGACATCCCCTTGACTCGCTATTACGGAAGATTACTGATGATGAAAAAATCTCTTTGCTGCGCCCTGCTGCTCGGCATCTCTTGCTCTGCTCTCGCCGCGCCAGTGTCAGAAAAACAGCTGGCGGAGGTGGTCGCGAATACGGTTACCCCGCTGATGAAAGCCCAGTCGATTCCAGGCATGGCGGTGGCCGTTATTTATCAGGGTAAACCGCACTATTACACGTTTGGCAAAGCCGATACCGCGGCCAGCAAACCCGTTACGCCTCAGACTCTGTTCGAGCTGGGTTCTATAAGTAAAACCTTCACCGGGGTTTTAGGTGGGGATGCCATTGCTCGCGGTGAAATTTCGCTGGACGATCCGGTGACCAGATACTGGCCACAGCTAACGGGCAAGCAGTGGCAGGGGATTCGTATGCTGGATCTCGCAACCTACACCGCTGGCGGCCTGCCGCTACAGGTACCGGATGAGGTCACGGATAATGCCGCCCTGCTGCGCTTTTATCAAAACTGGCAGCCGCAGTGGAAGCCTGGCACAACGCGTCTTTACGCCAACGCCAGTATCGGTCTTTTTGGCGCGCTGGCGGTCAAACCTTCCGGCATGGGCTATGACCAGGCCATGACGACGCGGGTCCTTAAGCCGCTCAAGCTGGACCATACCTGGATTAACGTTCCGAAAGCGGAAGAGGCGCATTACGCCTGGGGCTATCGTGACGGTAAAGCGGTGCGCGTTTCGCCGGGAATGCTGGATGCACAAGCCTATGGCGTGAAAACCAACGTGCAGGATATGGCGAACTGGGTCATGGCAAACATGGCGCCGGAGAAGGTTGCTGATGCCTCACTTAAGCAGGGCATCGCGCTGGCGCAGTCGCGCTACTGGCGTATCGGGTCAATGTATCAGGGTCTGGGCTGGGAGATGCTCAACTGGCCCGTGGAGGCCAACACGGTGATCGAGGGCAGCGACAGTAAGGTGGCGCTGGCACCGCTTCCCGTGGCAGAAGTGAATCCACCGGCTCCCCCGGTCAAAGCGTCCTGGGTCCATAAAACGGGCTCTACTGGCGGGTTTGGCAGCTACGTGGCCTTTATTCCTGAAAAGCAGATCGGTATTGTGATGCTCGCGAATAAAAGCTATCCGAACCCGGCACGCGTTGAGGCGGCATACCATATCCTCGACGCGCTACAGTAAAACATTGCGGGTGGCGCTGCGCTTACCCGGCCTACACAACGCATGAACTTTGTAGGCCGGGTAAGGCGAAGCCGCCACCCGGCAAAACACCCTGCACAATCTCCCGCATTTTCCCTGCTGTCATCTACACTTAACAAAAAACAGTAAGGAAACTCCTATGCGCATTCTGCCTGTTATTGCCGCAGTAACAGCCGCGTTTTTAGTGGTTGCTTGCAGTTCCCCTACTCCTCCGCCTGGCGTCACGGTAGTCAGTAATTTCGACGCACAGCGCTTCCTCGGCACCTGGTATGAAATCGCCCGACTGGACCATCAGTTCGAACGGGGCTTAGAAAAAGTCACGGTCAGCTACAGCGCGATGGATAACGGCGGGATCCGGGTCATTAACCGCGGCTATAACCCGGATCGCCAGATGTGGCAGCAGTCAGTTGGTCAGGCCTATTTCACCGGCGCATCTAACCGCGCGGCCATGAAAGCCTCTTTCATCGGCCCATACTACGGCGGGTATAACGTCATTGCGCTGGACAGAGAGTACCGCCACGCGCTGGTCTGTGGGCCGGATCGCAACTATCTGTGGCTCCTCTCACGCACGCCAACGATCTCGGCGGAAATGAAACAGCAGATGCTGGACATAGCGACTCGGCAAGGGTTTGATGTGACGAAGTTAATTTGGGTAAAACAGCCGCATTAGTGCGTACTGAGTTTTAACCCGATGATACCCGCGACAATCAACGCGAGGCTGGCGATGCGCGCCAGACTCGCAGACTCCCCCAGCAGCAGAATGCCGGTAATGGCAGCCCCTACCGCGCCAATTCCCGTCCAGACAGCGTAAGCTGTGCCGACCGGTAAGGTTCGCATCGCCCATGAAAGCATGACGATACTGACAATCATTGCGGCGATAGTGATGACGCTGGGCGTCAGGCGGGTAAAACCGTGGGTGTATTTCAGACCAATTGCCCATACCACTTCGAGCAAACCAGCAATAACAAGAACGATCCAGGACATTTCAGGCTCCTTAACTTAAAGACAAGTTGGGGCCGTCCCCGATGAGTGAAGCGCTTACGGGTCGTCCCGCAAGGCAGAAGTTGCGCCTTATATTTTGGTTAGCGTGGAATTTTTTTCAAACTTTTTCTGCTGAACACCTTAAAGCAAGAAATAGCCTCAGTAAGGCACGTAGTTCAGGCATTTATGACTCATCCGACTTCTCTATGATGATAGGCTTTCTGATGGCAGGAAGCCAAACCACTAGCCGACTGCGAAAATTTTATGTTCAAAATTCTTTTGATTGACCGTTGTCACTTCACCCGCGCGGGATTTGAAGCCTGGGTCAATCATTCAGACCTGTTTTCGGGTCATTTCGTCGTAACCGGGGTAAATAATCTTTTCCTCGCCAGAGAGCATATCCTGCAATGGAAACCTGCGCTGGTCATCGCTGATTTATCTGGCTTCCGGCAGGATTTACACCATTTTCAGCAGCTTTCCTCCCTGCTAATTGCCAGCGAAACACTGCCTTTTATTATGCTTCAATCAGGGCAGGAGCAGGAGATGACTGATTATCTGGCGCAGTTCCCGATATGGTCTTCGCTCTCCAAAAATACCGATCTGGAAGCACTGGCGGCGGTGATAAACGATGCGCTAACGTCATGCGCGAGCGCGGAGCTACCGAAAATGGCGGCACCGTTGCTGACGCGTCAGGAAGAAAGAGTTCTGACCTTGTGGATGGATGGTGCGAGCAACCAGAAAATTGCCAGCAATCTTCGCATTAACGGAAAAACGGTATACACGTACAAACGCAATATCCGCATGAAGCTGCATATGGATACGCGCTACTCGCCGTTTTTATCGCTACAGGAAGTGGAGAATTGACGGTACGGTGTAATAACTTGCCGTACCGTCGCTTACATTAGTTCTGAGCTTTAGTTGCTGCGCCAGAAATCGCGCTACCACCGTCGGAGATATCTTCCCCTACGCCACGGGTGGTGTTACATGCAGTCAGTACCGAAGAAAGCACCAGAACAGAAAAGATCGCTGCAATTGTTTTCTTAACCATAATATCTTCCTTTTATAGCCAAAGTTATTTTGTGTATAGCAACTTAAGAATAGACAAAATCTTGCCATTTGACGGAAAAGGAAGAATTTTTAGGAAAATTAGACGGAATTAGCTGGCCGCATGGGAAATGATATGGCCGAGATCCTGGATATCTTCACCCACGCCACGCGCGGTGTTGCAGCCGGAGAGAATTGCGCTGGAGAGCGCTAACAGAAGCAGAATTTTAACGGTACGTTTCATCTTCCCTGCCTGCAAAATCAGGCGCAGCGGGCGCTGCGCCTTTAATCATGACGTAAATTACTTCACGCGGGATACGTATTCGCCGGAGCGGGTATCCACTTTGATCACTTCACCGATCTGTACGAACAGTGGCACTTTCACCACAGCGCCGGTAGACAGGGTGGCAGGCTTGCCGCCAGTACCTGCGGTATCACCTTTCAGACCTGGATCGGTTTCAACGATTTCCAGCTCAACGAAGTTCGGCGGCGTAACCGCGATAGGCTGACCGTTCCACAGGGTCACGATGCACTCAGCCTGATCCAGCAGCCACTTGGCGTTGTCGCCAATCGCTTTCGCGTCCGCAGACAGCTGCTCGAAGGTTTCGTTGTTCATGAAGTGCCAGAACTCACCGTCGTTGTACAGGTAAGTCAGGTTCATATCGACAACATCAGCGCCTTCAGCGGAGTCAGTAGATTTGAAGGTTTTCTCAACACGGGTACCGGTCAGCAGGCGGCGCAGCTTAACGCGCGCAAATGCCTGGCCTTTACCTGGTTTAACGAATTCGCTGGCTTCAACCGCGTACGGTTCGCCGTCCATCATGATTTTAAGACCAGCACGAAAATCGTTGCTATAGTACGTTGCCATAAGGCCCTCTAAATTTGTTAACTGGTAGCTAAGCCACAAAATGGCGCATATTGTAACCCTAAACACCCCGTCCAGAGAAGATTGGTTATCGCAACTTGCCGATGTAATCACCAGTCCTGATGAATTGCTGCGTCTTTTAGACCTCGAACAGCACGAAGCGTTGCGTGCAGGCCGTGAGGCGAAGCGCCTTTTCGCCCTGCGCGTTCCCCGCGCGTTTGTTGCCCGAATGGAAAAGGGTAACCCTGATGATCCATTATTAAAACAAACGCTGACCTCTCAGGATGAGTTTATTACCGCCCCCGGATACAGCACCGATCCGCTGGAAGAGCAGAACAGTGTTGTACCGGGTTTACTGCATAAATACCGCAATCGTGCCCTGCTGCTGGTTAAGGGCGGGTGCGCGGTAAATTGCCGCTATTGCTTCCGTCGCCACTTCCCGTACGCCGAAAATCAGGGTAATAAGCGCAACTGGCAGGTGGCGCTGGACTACATCGCAGCGCATCCGGAACTGGATGAAATCATCTTTTCCGGCGGCGACCCGCTGATGGCAAAAGATCATGAGCTGGACTGGCTGCTGACTCAACTTGAGACCATCCCGCACATTAAGCGTCTGCGCATTCACAGCCGTTTACCGATCGTCATCCCGGCGCGTATCACCGACGCCCTGGTCACGCGCCTGGAGCAGTCCCGTTTACAGGTGCTGCTGGTAAACCATATCAACCATGCAAATGAAATTGACGCGGACTTTCGTGCGGCGATGACGCGTATGCGAATGGCAGGCGTGACGCTGCTCAACCAGAGCGTATTACTGCGCGGCGTGAACGACAGCGCCCACGTGTTGGCCGATCTCAGCAATGCCTTATTTGATGCGGGCGTAATGCCCTATTACCTGCATGTTCTGGATCGCGTCCAGGGCGCGGCGCACTTCATGGTGACGGATGAAGAGGCCCGGAAGATTATGCGCGAGCTGTTAACGCTGGTTTCAGGTTATATGGTGCCGAAGCTGGCACGTGAGATTGGCGGAGAGCCGAGTAAGACGCCGCTGGATTTGCAGCTGCGGCAGCAGTAAAAAAAGCAGGTGGCGCTACGCTTACCTGCCTACAGGTAAAGCGGCAGCGCCATCAAAATGTTATATCAGTTCGGGCACTTATAGACCTGGCCGTTCATCTGGCTGGCGGTTGGCACAAAGCTGGACAGCATACCCTGCGTCGGGCTGCTTACCCCGTAAATCACGTTGCCGCCCATTGCCGCAGCCTGATTACGCAGGGCATTGGCCGCACCGCGCATAGAGCCGCCCTCCTCGCCGTGCTGCCCTGACATCCAGTTGCTTTGCTCGCCAGAGGCGGTGCCTAACAGCTGGCATTCGCTGCCCGGCTTATCTTCCACAAAGCGAACGCTCTGGCCCGCTGCCGTCAGCTCATTGCTGGTGCTACAACCCGCCAGCAGCAATGCTGCACCTACAATCCCTGCACAGACTTTTATGCGCATGTTATTCCTCGTTTTCAATAAGCTGGACAGTAGTTGTCCGCGTGTAAACCTTATACTAAAAAGATGACCAAAAGAAAAATGCTGAGCATTTCTGCGAGCCAGATTCCGCTGGCACTCCTCCGACATCTTAAATGAATTCTGATAATAACCTTTGGGATATCGTGTTTTAGCCCCCGATCGTTTTTAGTGATGCGACGTAGAACTTTTGTACGGGACTAAAAAAAAGGGGGTTTCATGAGTGCATCATCCTCAGGAGAGGAAAAAGTAACCTGGGTGGGCTATCTGGCGTTCGTGCTCACCATCGTATTTTTCTCAGGTTTTTTCGCCAAAAGTACTGAATGGTGGCGCGTGCTGGATTTTACCGTCCTGAACGGCAGCTTTGGACCGGTGAACGGCGCCCTAACGTTTCGCGGCGAGGGTGGCACAGGAGCGAAAGACGGTTTTTTGTTTGCCCTTGAACTGGCGCCCTCGGTCATTTTATCGCTCGGGATCATTGCCGTTACCGAGGGGCTGGGCGGGCTGCGCGCCGCACAACAGCTCATGACGCCCATTCTGCGCCCGCTGCTCGGCGTGCCGGGCATCTGCTCTCTGGCGCTTATCGCCAACCTGCAAAATACCGATGCAGCCGCAGGGATGACCAAAGAGTTGACCGACGAAGGGTCGATTACTGACCATGAACGCGCCATTTTCGCCACCTTCCAGACCAGCGGTAGCGCCATTATTACCAACTATTTTTCTTCCGGTGCCGCACTTTTTACCTTCATTACCGTCCCGGTGATCGCGCCGCTTGCCGTCATTCTGGTGTTCAAATTTGTTGGCGCGAACTTCCTGCGACTGTGGATCGCCCACATGGAAGTTCGTCGCGTTCAGGAGGAAAAATGATCGCCCAGACGCGTAAAAATATCATGGACTTGTTTATCGATGGCGCCCGCCGCGGCTTTACCATCGCCACCACCAGCCTGCTGCCGAACGTGGTCATGGCGTTTGTCATCATTCAGGCGCTTAAGGTGACCGGCCTGCTGGATATTGTCGGCAGGGTATGCGAGCCCATCATGGCCCTGTGGGCGCTTCCGGGTGCGGCGGCAACGGTACTTCTGGCATCGGTGATGAGCATGGGCGGCGGCGTGGGGGTTTGCGCCAGCCTGGTCGTCGCCGGCACGCTCAGCGGCCATGATGCCACCATCCTGCTGCCCGCCATCTATCTGATGGGCAATCCGGTGCAAAACACGGGCCGCTGCCTCGGCACCGCGGGCGTGAACCCGAAATATTACCCGCACATCATCGCTGTCTGCGTCATCAACGCCCTGCTCTCGATGTGGGTGATGCAGCTACTCTTCTGAGGAGATAAAAATGGATTTTTCAGTGCTGGAACCGCATCTCTTCCGCCATGCACATCTTGTTTGAGTAACGGCTCGACGGGCAATAAAAAACCCCGGGCATCGCTGCCCGGGGTTCATTCTGAGAGGTTCAGAACAACATGATTACATCATGCCGCCCATGCCACCCATGCCGCCCATACCACCAGCAGCACCTAAGTCAGGCGCGTCGCCTTTAGGCATGTCGGTTACCATGCATTCGGTCGTGATCATCAGGCCAGCTACAGATGCCGCGTACTGCAGAGCAGAACGGGTAACTTTAGTTGGGTCCAGGATACCGAAGTCGATCATGTTGCCGTATTCTTCAGTTGCTGCGTTGTAACCGTAGTTACCTTCGCCCGCTTTCACGTTGTTCGCAACTACTGATGGCTCTTCACCGGCGTTGGACACGATCTGACGCAGAGGGGCTTCCATTGCGCGAAGCGCAACTTTGATACCTACGTTCTGGTCTTCGTTCTGAGCGGTCAGGCCAGCCAGTTTAGCGGCTACACGCACCAGCGCGACACCACCACCAGCAACTACGCCTTCTTCTACCGCAGCACGTGTCGCATGCAGGGCATCGTCAACGCGTGCTTTCTTCTCTTTCATTTCAACTTCGGTCGCAGCACCAACTTTGATTACCGCAACGCCGCCTGCCAGTTTCGCTACGCGCTCCTGCAGTTTTTCACGGTCGTAATCGGAAGTTGCTTCTTCGATCTGCTTACGGATCTGACCAACACGGCCCTGAATAGCGGCTTCTTCACCCACACCGTCGATGATGGTGGTAGTGTCTTTGTTGATCACAACGCGTTTCGCCTGGCCCAGGTCTTCCAGGGTCGCTTTTTCCAGCTCCATACCAATCTCTTCAGAGATCACGGTACCGCCGGTCAGGGTAGCGATATCCTGCAGCATCGCCTTACGACGATCGCCGAAGCCAGGTGCTTTAACCGCTGCCACTTTCACGATGCCACGCATGGTGTTAACCACCAGAGTCGCCAGCGCTTCGCCTTCAACGTCTTCAGCAATGATTACCAGCGGCTTGCCTGCTTTCGCAACGGCTTCCAGCACTGGCAACATTTCGCGGATGTTGGAGATTTTCTTGTCAGCCAGCAGGATGAACGGGCTTTCCAGCTCAACAGCGCCAGTTTCTGGCTTGTTGATGAAGTATGGGGACAGGTAACCGCGGTCGAACTGCATACCTTCAACCACATCCAGTTCGTCTTCCAGACCAGTACCGTCTTCAACGGTGATCACGCCTTCTTTACCGACTTTATCCATTGCTTCAGCGATCAGTTTACCTACGGTTTCGTCGGAGTTAGCGGAGATAGTACCAACCTGAGCAATGGCTTTAGAGTCAGAGCACGGTACGGACAGCGCTTTCAGCTCTTCAACAGCAGAGGCGACAGCTTTGTCGATACCACGTTTCAGATCCATTGGGTTCATGCCCGCAGCAACGGCTTTCAGGCCTTCGGTGATGATCGCCTGCGCCAGTACGGTCGCGGTGGTGGTACCGTCACCAGCAGCGTCGTTCGCTTTAGAGGCAACTTCTTTCACCATCTGTGCGCCCATGTTTTCGAACTTGTCTTCCAGCTCGATTTCACGTGCAACAGAAACACCATCTTTAGTGATGGTTGGCGCGCCGAAGGATTTGTCCAGCACGACGTTACGGCCTTTCGGGCCCAGAGTGACTTTCACTGCGTCTGCCAGTACGTTTACGCCGCGGAGCATTTTTACACGAGCGTCGTTACCGAATTTTACGTCTTTAGCTGCCATGTTCTTATTTCCTCAAATTCGTACAGTTTCGTGCGTTAATTACGCTTCAACAATTGCCAGAATGTCGCTCTCGGACATGATCAACACTTCTTCATTGTCGATCTTCTCGGATTTCACGCCGTAGCCATCGTTGAAAATGACGATGTCACCAACTTTAACGTCCAGTGGCTGCACAGTTCCGTTTTCCAGGATGCGGCCCTTACCGACAGCGATGATTTCGCCACGCGTTGATTTTGCTGCTGCTGAACCGGTCAGAACGATGCCGCCAGCAGACTTGGTTTCAACTTCTTTACGTTTGACGATCACACGATCATGTAACGGACGAATACTCATTGATAGCTCTCCTTTGAGAAAGTCATTATCAGTTATGGATGACGCCGGTCCGCATGCGGTTTTCCGGCTAGTGCCCTGAGAGATGGGGATAGCTTTTTACCCCTTCAAGGGGTAATCGAAAAAAAATTTGCGAAAGTGTTACCATCCACTCTCTTTTGATGGTGGCGGGACGAGGTAAATGAGTGGACTCAGGCAGGAGTTGGGGCTGGCGCAGGGCATTGGCTTACTCTCAACGTCTTTGTTAGGCACGGGCGTTTTTGCGGTTCCCGCGCTGGCGGCGTTGGTTGCCGGCAATAACAGTCTTTGGGCATGGCCGGTGCTGATCGTGCTGGTGTTTCCTGTGGCGATTGTCTTTGCCATACTCGGGCGGCACTTCCCGAGCGCAGGCGGCGTAGCGCATTTTGTCGGCATGGCGTTTGGGCCGCGAATGGAACGCGTCACCGGCTGGCTATTTTTGTCGGTGATACCCGTTGGCCTTCCGGCAGCCCTGCATATCGCAACCGGCTTCGGACAGGCGCTGTTTGGCTGGCACGATGAACAGCTGCTGCTGGCTGAACTCGGTACGCTGGCGATTATCTGGTGGGTTGGCTCACGCGGGGCCAGTTCCAGCGCCAACCTGCAAACGCTGGTCGCCGTGTTAATCGTCGCGCTGATCGTCGCCATCTGGTTTGCGGGTGACATTACGGTGGCGGATATTCCTTTCCCCGCGATTAATAACATCGACCACACACAGCTTTTCGCTGCACTATCCGTCATGTTCTGGTGTTTCGTCGGTCTGGAGGCGTTCGCTCATCTGGCATCCGAGTTTAAACAGCCCGAGCGTGATTTTCCCCGCGCCCTGATGATTGGCCTGCTGCTGGCGGGCACCGTGTACTGGGCCTGTACCGTACTGGTGCTGCACTTCAACGCGTTCGGTGAAGAGAAAGCCGCCGCCGCGTCGCTGCCGGGCATCGTGGTGCAGCTGTTTGGCGTTAAAGCCCTGTGGGTAGCCTGCATGATTGGCTATCTCGCCTGCTTTGCCAGCCTCAACATCTATATTCAGAGCTTCGCCCGGCTGGTGTGGTCTCAGGCACTTTATAAACCGGATAGCCCCCTCTCACGCCTGTCAAAGCGTCAGCTTCCGGTGAATGCGCTGAATACCGTACTGGGCTGCTGCGTGGTGAGTTCCCTGGCCATTTATCTCCTCGACATCAACCTTGACGCGCTGATTATCTACGCCAACGGTATTTTCATCATGATCTATCTGTTGTGCATGCTGGCGGGCTGTCGGCTACTGAAAGGACGCTTTAAGGCGCTGGCGGCTATCGGGTGTGTCCTGTGCCTGCTGCTGCTGGCGATGGTGGGATGGAAGAGTGTGTACGCCATCGTCATGCTGGCGGGGCTGTGGGTGTTTTTACCGAAGCGGCAAAATCCGCAGGCCCGGTGAGCGAGCGCCACCGGGCAAGAAACTTACCGATCGTCTTTATGATCTAACCGGTCGCGCTGCTCATCCTTACGCTGATATTCCCCTTCAAAGGTATCCCCCGGGCCGGTGCTGAAACCACCGCCTGGCATACGGCTGAAACGCAGATGCGGCAGCAGCTTCATGGTCAGATGCTTCTGCACCGGCGGCAACAGCAACAGCAGGCCGAGGAAGTCTGTAAAGAAGCCCGGCAGGATCAGCAGCAGGCCAGCAATAATCAGCGACACGCTTTTGATCATCTCGGCGGCCGGGCTTTCACCTGCGGCCATCTTCTGCTGCATTAACAGGAAATTTTTGAAACCCTGATTGCGCACCAGCGACATGCCGATGACGGAGGTGAAGATCACCAGAATCAGCGTCAGCAGGACGCCCAGCACATGGGCAACCTGGATGAAAATCGAAATCTCAATGTAAACATAAAGAAAGAAAGCAATAAATGGTATCCAGCGCACTGGCATCTCCTGTGTGGCAGGTGCCTTCTGGCCCCTGACTGAATGTGTTCGCGAAGCGCGTAGATAAGAAATGGTGACGGTTAGCCAAAATTCAATCGGTTTGCACGGATATTTTTTCTGGAAATATTAAAGCGGTGACATATTTCACAGATTAATAATTATCATGAAATCGGGTCGATAATAAGTGATCCAGCTTACGGCAATTCGCTATCATCAGCATATGATCTCGAACATCTGGCCGATTGAGGGAATAATCGTCGGTCATAAAATATTCAAAACCACATATCTACTGTGTGTTTAGTACAATCCATCGGCAGCTTGAAAAGAAGGTTCACATGTTAAACAACATTCGTATCGAAGAAGATTTGTTGGGTACCAGGGAAGTTCCAGCGGATGCCTACTATGGTGTTCACACTCTGAGAGCGATTGAAAACTTCTACATCAGCAACAGCAAAATCAGCGACATCCCTGAATTTGTGCGTGGCATGGTGATGGTAAAAAAAGCCGCGGCTCTGGCAAACAAAGAGCTGCAAACCATTCCTAAAAGCGCTGCAAATGCGATTATCGCCGCGTGCGATGAAGTGCTGAACAACGGCAAATGCATGGATCAGTTCCCGGTTGACGTCTATCAGGGCGGCGCAGGCACCTCCGTCAACATGAACACCAACGAAGTGCTGGCAAACATCGGCCTGGAGCTGATGGGTCATCAGAAAGGTGAATACCAGTACCTGAACCCGAACGACCACGTTAACAAATGTCAGTCCACCAACGACGCCTACCCAACCGGCTTCCGCATCGCGGTGTATGCCTCTGTCGTCAAACTGGTCGACGCGATTAATCAGCTGGGTGATGGCTTCCAGCGTAAAGCCGTTGAGTTCCAGGACATTCTGAAAATGGGTCGTACCCAGCTGCAGGACGCAGTGCCAATGACCCTCGGCCAGGAGTTCCACGCGTTTAACGTGCTGTTGAACGAAGAGACCAAAAACCTGCTGCGCACGTCCGAACTGCTGCTGGAAGTGAACCTGGGCGCTACCGCCATCGGTACACGCCTGAACACCCCGGATGGCTATCAGCAGCTGGCGGTACAGAAGCTGGCTGAAGTGTCCAACCTGCCGGTTGTGCCTGCAGAAGACCTGATTGAAGCCACCTCAGACTGCGGCGCCTACGTGATGGTGCACAGCGCATTGAAACGTCTGGCGGTGAAACTGTCCAAAATCTGTAACGACCTGCGCCTGCTCTCCTCCGGTCCGCGCGCTGGCCTGAATGAAATCAACCTGCCAGAGTTGCAGGCGGGCTCATCCATCATGCCAGCTAAAGTGAACCCGGTGGTGCCAGAAGTGGTGAACCAGGTTTGCTTCAAGGTGATTGGTAACGATACGACCGTCACCATGGCCTCCGAAGCCGGTCAGCTCCAGCTGAACGTAATGGAGCCGGTGATTGGCCAGGCGATGTTTGAATCTATCCACATTCTGACCAACGCCTGCTACAACCTGCTGGAAAAATGCATTAACGGCATCACCGCGAATAAAGAAGTGTGTGAAGGCTACGTCTATAACTCCATCGGCATCGTCACCTACCTCAACCCGTTCATCGGCCACCACAACGGCGATATCGTCGGGAAGATTTGTGCCGAAACCGGTAAGAGCGTGCGTGAGGTGGTTCTCGAGCGAGGATTGTTGACCGAAGCCGAACTGGACGATATCTTCTCCGCCCAGAACCTGATGCACCCGGCATATAAAGCGAAACGATATACCGATGAAAGCGAACAGTAACCGTTCAGGCTAAGCTTCCGAAAGGCACGTCACTTGTGACGTGCCTTTTTTCTTTATGGCCGTTACCAAAACACAACAATTCAATATCAACTTGTTAATAAGCAAGGCAGGTCTTTATGTTTGGAGCAGAACTCGTCATCGTCCTGTTGGCGATTTATTTGGGCGCACGACTCGGGGGTATCGGCATCGGCTTTGCCGGCGGTCTCGGCGTGCTCGTACTTACCCTGATCTTTCAGATTAAACCCGGCGCAATCCCTTTTGACGTTATCGAAATCATCATGGCGGTTATCGCTGCCATTGCGGCCATGCAGGTCGCTGGCGGTATGGACTACCTGGTGAGCCTGGCGGAGCGTATGCTGCGTCGTCATCCAAAATACATCACCTTCCTTGCCCCACTGGTGACCTGGTTTATGACCATTCTCGCCGGTACTGGCCATACCGCTTTCTCCACGCTGCCGGTCATCACCGAAGTGGCGAAAGAGCAGGGTATTCGCCCGTCTCGCCCTCTTTCTATTGCTGTAGTCGCCTCCCAGATTGCGATCACCGCCTCGCCCATTTCCGCGGCGGTGGTCTTTTTCGCGGGTATTCTCGAGCCGATGGGCGTAAGTTATCTGACGCTGCTGGCGATCTGTATTCCGGTCACGCTGATTGCGGTAATGATCACTGCCGTGCTGTGTAACTTCCTCGGCGCTGAACTGAAAGACGATCCGGTTTACCAGGAGCGCCTGGCAAAAGGTGAAGTGAGCCTGCGCGGTAGCCAGGTCTTTGAGCTGAAGCCGCATGCAAAACGCTCCGTGCTGCTGTTCCTGATTGGTATCGTCGCCGTGATGTTCTACGCGACCGCCATCAGCGATACGGTAGGTCTGATCCAGAACCCGGTTCTGCCGCGTAACGAAGCGATTGTGGTATTTATGCTGACCATCGCGACGCTGATCAGTATCACCTGTAAAATCGACACCAGCGAAGTGCTGAACGCCAGCACCTTCAAATCCGGTATGAGCGCCTGCGTGTGCGTGCTGGGTGTGGCGTGGCTCGGTGACACCTTCGTGAAAGCGCACATCAGCGATATCCAGACAGTTGCAGGCGACCTGCTGCACAACTATCCGTGGCTACTGGCGGTGGTGCTGTTCTTTGCCGCAACGCTGCTGTACTCCCAGGCTGCGACCACCAAAGCGCTAATGCCTGCGGCACTGATGCTGGGCGTGACGCCGCTGACGGCGATTGCCTCTTTCGCGGCGGTTTCCGCCCTGTTCGTGCTGCCAACCTACCCAACCCTGCTGGCCGCGGTTGAGATGGATGACACCGGCTCGACCCGTATCGGTAAATACGTGTTTAACCACGCGTTCCTCATCCCGGGCGTGGTGGCGATTACGCTCTGCGTGGTCCTCGGCTTTATCATCGGCGGCATTGTGCTGTAAACGGTTAGCCGTTGTAAAAATAGTTAAAAACGGGCCGCGCTGCGGCCCGTTTCATTAATGACCAATCACATGGCGTGATATAGTGAAGACTTTCGTGATGAGGAGGCCGACTTGTGAACACGCCTGATGCTGTTGTTGTACTGTGTACCGCCCCTGATGAAGCTTCTGCCCAGGATCTCGCCGCCAAAGTGCTGGCCGAAAAACTGGCTGCCTGCGTCACGCTACTTCCCGGCGCCACCTCCCTTTATTACTGGGAAGGCAAGCTGGAGCAAGAGTACGAAGTCCAGATGTTGCTCAAAACCAATCTGACCAACCAGCAGGCGCTCCTCGACTGCCTCAAGTCTCATCATCCTTACCAAACCCCGGAGCTGCTGGTGCTGCCAGTGGTCCACGGCGATAACGATTATCTCTCATGGCTCAACGCTTCTTTACGCTGATCCTGCTGCTGTGCAGCACGTCAGTTTTTGCCGGGTTGTTTGACGCGCCCGGCCGTTCGAACTTTATTCCTGCCGACCAGGCATTCGTTTTCGACTTTCAGCAAAACCAGCACGATCTCAGCCTCACCTGGCAGGTGAAAGAGGGTTATTACCTCTATCGCAAGCAGGTCAGCATCACGCCGGCAAAGGCTGACGTCGGCGCATTGCAGATGCCCGCTGGCGAATGGCACGAGGACGAGTTCTACGGTAAAAGTGAAATTTATCGCCAGCGCTTAAGCGTGCCCGTCACGGTGAATCAGGCGGATAAAGGCGCTACCCTGACGGTGACGTATCAGGGCTGCGCCGATGCGGGCTTCTGCTATCCCCCTGAAACAAAGGTCGTTCCGCTTAGCGAAGTGAAAGCGGCGGCCTCCCCTCTCCCCTCAGGGGAAATGGCCAGTGTGAGGGGTGAAGGCGAAGCCGCTTCAGACCTTCCGTTCTCAGCGCTTTGGGCGTTATTGATTGGTATCGGCATCGCCTTTACGCCCTGCGTACTGCCTATGTACCCGCTTATCTCTGGCATCGTGCTGGGTGGTAAGCAACGCCTTTCCACCGCCCGCGCGCTGTTGCTGGCCTTTATCTATGTGCAGGGCATGGCGTTAACCTATACGGCGCTCGGCCTCGTGGTCGCCGCTGCCGGGTTGCAGTTCCAGGCCGCCCTTCAGCACCCTTATGTGCTTATCGGACTGTCAGCAGTGTTTATTCTGCTGGCGCTGTCGATGTTTGGCCTGTTCACTCTGCAACTGCCCTCTTCCCTGCAAACCCGTCTGACGCTAATGAGCAACCGTCAGCAGGGGGGCTCTGCGGGCGGCGTGTTCGCCATGGGTGCCATCGCCGGGCTGATTTGCTCCCCCTGCACCACCGCGCCGCTGAGCGCCATCCTGTTATACATTGCCCAGAGCGGCAACCTTTGGCTCGGCGGCGGCACACTGTACCTTTACGCGCTCGGCATGGGTCTGCCGCTGATCCTTGTGACGGTATTTGGCAATCGTCTGCTGCCGAAGAGCGGCCCGTGGATGGAGACAGTGAAAACCGCGTTTGGTTTTGTCATTCTGGCGCTACCGGTATTCCTGCTGGAACGCATCATCGGTGATGTGTGGGGTACGCGTCTGTGGGCTATGCTCGGCGTGGCCTTCTTCAGCTGGGCATTTATCGTGAGTCTGGGTGCGAAGAAACCGTGGATGCGCCTGCTACAGATCCTTCTGCTGGCGGCCGCGCTGGTGAGCGTCCGTCCGCTACAGGACTGGGCGTTTGGCACCCCGACAGGTCAAACGCAGGCTCATCTGAATTTTATACAGATTAAGAACGTGGACGATCTCAACCGCGCCCTGGCGCAGGCGAAAGGAAAACCGGTCATGCTCGATCTCTATGCCGACTGGTGCGTGGCCTGCAAAGAGTTTGAAAAATACACCTTCAGCGATCCGCAGGTACAACATGCGCTGAGCGATACCGTTCTGCTCCAGGCGAACGTTACCGCCAACAGCGCGCAGGATAAGGCTCTGCTGAAGCAACTTAACGTGCTCGGGCTGCCTACCATCCTGTTCTTCAATGAACAGGGGGAAGAACAGCTGACGCAGCGTGTAACCGGGTTTATGGACGCGACGGCATTCAACGCGCATTTGCGCAATCGCCAACCGTAAACAACACTTTAGACGGGACAAACCGTTGGGAATAGCGGAGGAGATAACCGTGCAACGCGAAGACGTACTGGGACAAGCCCTGCAATTACTTGAGATTCAAGGGATCGCCAGCACCACGCTTGAGATGGTAGCCGACCGTATCGATTACCCTCTGGATGAACTTAAGCGCTTCTGGCCGGATAAAGAGGCGCTGCTGTATGATGCCCTGCGCTATCTCAGCCAGCAGGTGGATATCTGGCGCAGGCAACTGATGCTGAATGAAGAGCTGACCACCGAGCAAAAGCTGCTGGCACGCTATACCGCACTGACGGAGTGTGTCACCAACAACCGTTACCCAGGCTGTCTGTTTATCGCCGCCTGCACCTACTTCCCCGATCCCGGACATCCCATCCATCAACTGGCAGATCAGCAAAAACGAGCCGCGCACGAGTTCACACACGAGCTGCTGACCACACTTGAAGTGGATGATCCGGCAATGGTCGCGAAGCAGATGGAGCTGGTGCTGGAAGGTTGCCTGAGCCGCATGCTGGTGAACCGTAGCCAGGCGGATGTGGATACGGCGCACCGTCTGGCGGAAGATATTTTGCGGTTTGCGCAGTGCCGTATGGGTGGTGCACTGACCTAAGCCAGCATTCCCGTCCAGGCGGAAATAAACAAACACAGCGCCATTGCACGTTGAAATCGCACCATCGCCACGGTGGTGCGGAAAATCCGGTTCACCGCCTTCCCCAGCCACGCCCAGCACAATAAACAGACCACTGAGATCGCCAGAAACCATAGCGCCATCAGCGAAATATCCCGTAATGCATGGTCGCTTGCCGGAGCAAACAGGCTGACGACGGCCAGCGCCATCATCCAGGTTTTTGGGTTTACAACCTGTAATAACGCCGCCGCCCGCGCGGTAAATCGAACATGACGCCTGGAGGAGAGATTCGCGGCCGGGGCGCTAAACAGCTGCCAGCTCATCCAGGAAAGCCACAGCACGCCCGCCCAGCTCATCACCTGACGTATCAGCGGATACTGGCGTAACACTTCTCCTGCCCCTGCACCAGAAACCAGAACAATAGCGCTGGCGGCAAGACACCCACCCAGGATCGCAGGAACCGTATTTTTTACGCCAAAGTGCTGACTGTTAGCCAGTACCAAAATATTGGTTGGCCCCGGTGTAATCGAGGCGACAAATGCAAACAGCAGGAAGGGTATTAAATTCACAGGTGGCTCCTTTTAGTAGAGCCATGAATGTGCCGTTATTTTCTGGAAACGTCTGGAAGGTTTGTGCACAACCGACGGTAGTGTGCCGGAGAAATACGGTACGCCCGCTGGAACCAGCGACCAAGATGGCTTTGATCGGCAAAACCTACTGCCGTCGCCACATCAACAGGCAGTTCCCCATACGCCAGCATCTGTCGGGCCTTTGCCAGTCGCAGCTGGATAAGCCAGGCGTGCGGTGCCAGGTGAAATTCGCGTTTAAAACAGCGGGTGAGGGTAAAGCGATCCGTACCCGTCTCGCGGGCAAGGTCTGATAGCCCCACGTTCTCGCCGATATGCGCATAGAGATAGTCGCGGGCACGATGCGCCACAGCGGAGCTTTGTAACTGCGACGGGAGTTTCTTCCGCCAGTGGCAGTGGGCTGTAATCTTAGTGAGCAGGTTATCCATTGTGCTCTGTTGTACGATCTTCATCTCATCGTTATGCAGCGAGGCAAATGTATCACCGATAGCGCGCACCAGCTGAGGCTCTCGCGTCAGCGTTTGGGCAAAGTGGAGGGTGTAACTCCCGGGAGTAGAGTCATACAGCCCTTGAAGCGTACGGGTGAGCCAGTGTTCATCCAGATAAAAGGTCAGATAAGTAAAGCCACCCTCTACCGGTGCATCACCGTCATGAATTTCACCAGGCTCAAGTAAAAAAGCATCGCCCGGCTGGCTACGGTGGCGTTCACGGCGACAGTGGAACTGCTGCGTACCGGAAAGGGTTATTCCGACCAGATAGCTATCATGCCAGTGGGGATCAAAGGCGTGTCCTTCGAAATGCGCCTTGATTGTCTCAATACCTGTTTCTGCATGCTGACGCAGCTCAAGCCAGTCGTTTGCCATACTGCCCTCCTCTTACCGTCAGCATTGCCACCTCTTGCCTGAACTGTCTGGAAGATTTGTGCACTTTCAGCGCACAAACGGACAGATTGCCGCAAACTTAAGCAGTTGAACAGCTTTTCCCGAAATAATGTTGACGATCGCGCGCGATTGCGGTTTAATGCGCTCCGTTGCCCGGATAGCTCAGTCGGTAGAGCAGGGGATTGAAAATCCCCGTGTCCTTGGTTCGATTCCGAGTCCGGGCACCACTTTCACTTCAATGTACGTCTCCCAAACATCACAAAACTCAAGTATAATCACTGCTATACGCCACTTTCCAACATTACGAACTCCACTGACCTCAACTCGATTCTCTCTAAATCAAGTTGCATCCGGGGGCTTTTCAGGGGGCTCTTTGTGTTCAATGAAAATTGAGGCCCCCATATGGCACTGACAGCCCGGCAGGTCGAGACCGCCAAGCCTAAAGAGAAGGACTATAAACTCTCTGACGAACGTGGCCTTTTTCTCCTGGTAACCACCACCGGAAAACGCTACTGGCGTATGAAATACCGTATCGCCGGTAAAGAGAAAAAGTTATCTATCGGTGTTTATCCTGAAATCTCTCTGGCTGACGCGCGTGTAAAACGCGATGAAGCCAGAAAAGTGATTGCTGATGGCGGCGATCCGAGTGAGAAAAAGCAGCTCGAAAAACTCGCCAAAAAAATATCCGTCGTAAATACCTTCAGGGCACTCGCCATGGAGTGGCATAAGCATAAGTGTATCTCATGGTCGGAAAGCTACGCAGAAAGCGTTCAGGAGGCGCTGGAGAAGGATATTTTCCCGTATGTGGGCAAACGCCCTGTCGCTGAGATCCTGCCTCTGGAGATGCTGGAAGTTTTACGGCTGATTGAAAAACGCGGTTCGCTGGAAAAATTACGTAAGGTCCGGCAGTACTGCAATCAGATCTTCCGTTACGCCATAGCAACAGGGCGTGCGACGATTAATCCAGCTGCGGAACTGACCGGTACTCTGACCGCACCAAAGACCGAGCACTTCCCTCACCTACAGGCATCCGAGTTACCCGCGTTCCTTGCCAGTCTGGCTAATTACCATGGCAGTTGCATTACGCGTATGGCAACCAGTCTGCTGCTACTGACGGGGGTTCGTACGATTGAACTTCGCGCTGCAGAATGGCAAGAGTTTGATCTGGAGAATGCATTGTGGACAATCCCCGAAAGCCGGATGAAAAAGCGCCGCAAACATCTGGTGCCTTTGTCAGACCAGGTTCTGTCGATCCTGCTGGAACTCCGCACTTATACCGGTCAGTATCAACTCGTGTTTCCAGGGCGCTGCAACATCAACAAACCGATGAGTGAAGCCAGTATCAACATGGTTATCAAACGTATCGGCTACGATGGTAAAGCTACCGGACACGGCTTTCGCCACACTATGAGCACCATTTTGCATGAGCAGGGGTTTAATACAGTCTGGATCGAGATGCAGCTCGCTCACGTGGATAAAAACAGCATTCGCGGCACATATAACCATGCACAGTATCTGGATGGAAGACGAGAAATGATGCAGTGGTACGCTGATTATATTGACAATCTTCTCAGTTCATCGACAAAAAGTTAGTGGTTGTTCACCCGCACCTGAAGGTGCGGGGAACGTAATTCTTTTATTTTTTGTTTGTTCTATAACCTTCTGGCATATTTACCGCGCTGTATGGACTTAAACGTGAAGCGATCCAGTACTGCTTTCCCTGTCGGAGCAAGTTCAGGTAAGCAAGACGTTCGGTCAGATCACGCCGTATTGTTTTTTCGCAAATGCTAAATTCGTCAGCAAGGCTCCTGACGGTCAGTGACTCGCCATTGTTGAGGCGGGTTGACCTGATCCCCGTTGATTAATACACCGCGATGTTTGTAATGTCTTCATCAGCAACGTAAGCGATGAGATGGTCTACCCCCTCCTTCACGGCGACTCTCAATACCGTCATGATGGTGGTAATTCAATCAGCGTTGAAAGGGTGAGAAACCATGTCAAGGCTGAACATTATTGGAATTGATCTTGCGAAAACAAATTTTTATCTTTTCAGCCTTTCACCGGAAGGGAAGCCTGGTGGAAGGATTAAGCTCTCTCGTGAAAAGTTGATTGGCTGGTTTACGACACAGTCCAGGATGATTGTCGCCATGGAGGCATGTGGTGCTTCTCATCACTGGGCCAGAGAAATTCAAAAGACGGGGCATGATGTTGTGATGCTACCCGCTCAGCACGTCAGGGCTTATCAGCGTCGCCAGAAAAACGACTATAACGATGCTCAGGCCATTGCCGAAGCCTGCTGGCACGGAACAATTCGCCCAGTTCCGGTAAAAACGCTATCTCAGCAGGATGAACAAACCTTTTTAAAAATGCGACGACTTGTTTCTGAAGAAAGAACGCAGTTAATCAACCATATCAGAGGGTTAATGGCAGAGTATGGTATTGTTTTGC
This sequence comes from Enterobacter cloacae complex sp. SYL001, assembly GCF_049237025.1. Lineage (NCBI taxonomy): Bacteria > Pseudomonadati > Pseudomonadota > Gammaproteobacteria > Enterobacterales > Enterobacteriaceae > Enterobacter > Enterobacter cloacae complex sp. SYL001. The sequence continues at coordinate 155,858 of NZ_JBMKJI010000004.1, forward strand.
GTAAAGGCGCAACTGAGCTTCGACGTAAATTACCCGAGTTGCTTGAAGATGCAGAGAATGGATTTACGCCCCAGATGCGTGAACTGTTACAACGGCAATATCAGCGGCTGGCGGCTCTGGATGATGAACTCATATGGTATGACAACCGACAGCGAAAAAATGCCGCCGGGGATTCAGTATGCCAGCGCCTACTTTCTATTCCGGGTTTTGGTCCACTGGTTAGTCTGGCAGTGAAAAGCTGGATGGGTGATGGAAAACAGTTTAAAAGAGGTCGGGATGCTTCAGCGGCTCTTGGGTTGGTTCCACGACAATTCAGCACAGGGGGGCAACAGGTTCTTCTGGGGATCACCAAATGTGGAAACAGCTACGTCAGATCAATGCTGATACATGGTGCCCGAGCTGTTTTGTTCAGATCCGCAGGCAAAACGGATCAACTTAGCTCATGGGTTAACCTGGTCCGGGAGAAACGAGGATTTAACAGGGCAGTCGTCGCCCTGGCAAATAAGTTAATTCGTATTGTCTGGGTTATTATCACTCGTAATGAAGTTTACCGGGTTTCGGTAGCATGAAATAAGAAGTTGAAACAGGGTAATTTATACCGTTAACTCCAGCATTGCGTAGAAAGCAGAAACGATGAAAAACAGGTCAAACCTGCATATCGAAAACCTGGGATCGGGGCTTGGCCAGAATTAATCAAGGCCGTGTAAGCGTTAAGGACGATATGCGCGAATGTTTCATCAAGGCCAGAAGCAGTAGCTTCATCAACAGGCCGAATATACGAAAGCAAACCTGTTACTTTCATTGTCACTGCGTTCTTGCAATACGGGGGAAGACCATATAGGTCCCCCTATTAAGAAGCGTTTTTACAACAAAAACCTTCACATGACCGAACGCCGTTTTCCATTCAGGTTACAAAGTGCCTCATCAGCACGATAAACCTCGGCACGGAAGGCTATTCACTTCACATTTAGCATTCTCAAGTACTTACTTTTTCTATTCACGCAGGAAACACAGTGGTATTGTTTTAAGCTAATATCGATGATGTGATACGTACCACCAAACATTGGATGGTAACTTGTTGCTTTCATGAGCCATTTTCCGTACAGCTGAAAGCGCAATCGACGCAGGGACTTAAAATGACCGGAGTATCTAGCGATCAATACGCTGCTGGTGAACAGGGCTTAGGGTATATCTATCAGCCTCGTTTTGCGCTACTTAAGCTTCTTCAGTGGCCAGAAGATACATCTGTTTTGATCGAAAAAGATGATGACCTAGACTTCGTTAGTTTTGATGGTGTCAAAACACTGGCATCGCTCAAACACAAAGGGGATGGGGATACTCTAACCGACCTGTCTACCGATTTTTGGAAGTCAGTCCGCATCTGGCTTGACCGCTATAATCGTGATGGTAAAACCGAAGCAAATCTTCGTTTCTTTTTGTTTACGACCGGATCTATCTCAAACTCCTCGTTCCTGCAACACTTCTTAGTCGAACCGCCAACAAAAGACGATAATTCAGTATCAATAACTCAACTCACCAACACAGCTCTGGCTAGAAGCAAGTCAAAACTGATCACGGCAATAGCCGATGAGTTCAATAAACTGACTGATGAGCAAAAAGATGACTTCTTATCACGGATAATCATATTTGATGGCGGGCCTCGCATTGAAGACCTCCCAACAATTATCAAAAATCAACACATGCGTATCATTAGACGCGATAACCGAGACGCTATTTTTGAACGACTTGAAGGGTGGTGGAATAACACGATAGTCGATCTGCTAACAGGGAAACGTAAAGAGGCGATTTTTGGTTATGAGATTTCCGACAAACTTGCAGCATTTTCTGAAGAGTACAAATCGGACAATCTGCCGATTACGTTCAGAGGAAAAATTCCCGTTGGAGAAATCGATGCGATGAATGATCCCAGGCTCTTTGTTGTGCAACTCCGTGAAATAGGGGTTTCCTCTAATCGTATCCGAAACGCTATTCTCGACTACTACCGAGCATTTGAGCAGCGTTCTTCATGGGCGCGTGAAAACCTTTTGGTAACAGGAGAGATGGAAGATTATGAAGACCGCCTTGTTGATGAATGGAGTCGCTATAAAGACGTAGTTTTTGAAGAATTAGATGAAAATTCAGCTGACGAAGTACTTATTACTGCGGGAAAAGCATTGTATCAATGGGCCGATCTTGAAAGTGGTAATATTCACTCATTGCGAATCCGAGAACGAGTGACTGAGCCTTATGTAGTTCGAGGAGGATTTCACATCCTTGCGAACAGTAGACCACTACCCAAAATTTTCTGGCATCCCCACTTCCTAAATAGAATTGGGCAATTGTTGGGAGCCCAAGCATGAAGCAATGGGATCAGCGTCCATTCGAGATAAGGAATCTTTTCAATCCTGCATTTTGTGGTGTTGTACTATTCAGAGCAATGCAGAGCTACGAAGAGGAAAACTCACAGGGCATGCCATTTTCTCTCGCTCTTTTAGTTTTACCATTATGTCTGCAAAAAGATTCTCGCCAAGTGTTTGCTGAAAATCCTCGCCGCTACCTTTTGAAAACTATAGAAAACAATCCCAAATTACTCATTAATTTTGCTAACCGCGTCAATAATATGCTGCCATTTACGCTTGAAGCTTTTGGAGTGCTCATGGAACGAGGATGTTTTGTCGTAACGCAAGACGGCCGATTGAAAACAATACCTAATAAAGTTCGCAAATCGGTCATAGGGACTGAAGAATCAATCTCATGCCAGCGTGTCGCGCGCTATATAGGAAAAGAATTTGCCCGTATTGCAGATCGCGTTACGGTGTACACGACCTTTGGAATACGCCCATGAAAATTAAGTCGATTCATGTCTACAGCCATGATGGCCAACGTCGGGACCTGCAATTTAAGGTTAATGGTTTAAATGTCATTACTGGCCGTTCCTCAACCGGTAAATCAGCTCTTTCTGAGATCATTGAATACTGTATGGGTCGATCTACTTTTAACGTACCAGAAGGTATTATTCGCGATAAAGTGTCATGGTTCGCAGTCATTTATCAATTTTCACAGGAACAAGTACTAATCGCGAAACCAACACCAAATGCAGGAGCCACAAGCTGTGGCACCGTTATGCTGCGACGAGGAAATGAACTGACCGCACCAAATTTCAAAGACCTCTCGGTTAACACCGATGATGATTCTGTAGTCGCACTGTTGTCACGATTACTTGGCATCCGCGAGAACCGTACAGACGTGGCAATTGGGCACAGCAGAGAAAGCTTTGAAGCAAACATCAAGCATACTTTTTATTACCTTTTCCAAAAGCAGGGCCTTGTAGCAAATAAAGATCAACTTTTTTATCGACAAAATGAGGCATTTCAGCCACAAGCTATTCGCGACACATTACCGATTCTTTTAGGTATTTCATCAAATGATCGCTATGAACTTGAGGCCAAACTCCGAACAGCACAACGAGATCTGAAAATCAACGCCAAACGTCTTGAACAAGCTCGCGATACAATCGATACATCACTGCTAAAAGGTTCTGGGCTTTTATCTGAAGCCAGAGCCGTGGGTATCATCACACAAGACAAAGAGAGAATCGGAACTGACGAAGTAATTGATGTTTTGCGTTCTGCAATGCAATGGATTCCGTCCCCCCTACCTGAAGACGATGGACATAGAATATCCATTCTTGAAAATGAAATTGCTGGTTTACGACAAGACAGACGTCAGACCCAGTCCCGAATTGATTCTGCTCGGATGTATGCCAAGCAATCAGGTAATTTTGAAAACGAAGTTTTAGAGCAGCAAGACCGATTATCTTCTATCAAGGCTCTACCGAAAAATCCGGAAACTGGTGAATGGCAATGGCCATTCTGTGAAGCAAATTTAGCACTGGAATCTCCAATTGCTAAAGCACTCCTGAGCGAACTAACAACTCTCGACGCTGAAATGAGCATTGTGGCTGGCCAACGCCCTAAAATGGATGTTTATCTTACTGAACTAGAAGATGAGGTTCAGACCATTGTAAGTTCGATAAGAGCCAAAGAAGTGGAGCTTGCTGCGGCAATCGCGGCAAACGAAGTTATTGAGCAATTAGGCACACGCAATAATGCTGCGGCAAGAGTAATTGGTCGTATAAGTTTGTTCCTTGAAGACCTTGTACCTAACTCAGAACTGGCCACATATGAAGCAGAAAATCGTCGTCTAAAGCTCAAAGTCGAAGACCTACAAAGGAAATTTGGAGCTGATAGCAGCCATGAAAGACTCATATCTATTCTGAATAACATTTCGTCACAGATTACACGCTACATCCAGGCTTTTGATGCAGAATTTCAGGGGCTCCCTGCACGGTTTGATCTAAGCCAAATGACTATTATCTTTGATCGTACAGATCGTCCGGTACCAATGAGTCGAACTGGCGGTGGCGAAAATCATCTCGCTTATCACCTGTCTGCCTTGTTAGCCCTTCATCTCTTTGCTTCAAAGAACAATTGCCCCATTCCTCAGTTTCTTTTAATTGATCAGCCTACCCAAGTTTATTTCCCTTCTGAAAAAATTTACCAGGAAGCTGATGGTACTGTTCAGAAAACGGAAGCTGATGCTGACTTAGCAGCAGTACGTAGACTGTTTGCGTTACTGCTGAAGTTTACACAAGAAGAAGTCCCAGGCTTCCAGCTTATCGTGACAGAGCACGCAAATCTTCGCGACCAGTGGTTCCAGGATGCTTTAACCGAGCTTCCCTGGACCAAGCCCCCTGCCCTGGTACCAGAAGACTGGCCTTTACCGTCAGAATTACCAAATTAAGCACGAGTTTTGAAAATCCCCGCATCTTTGGTTCGATTGCGAGTCTTGCACCAAATTCATATCAACGGACCTCCATGGTGGTCCGTTTTTGCATTCTAAGCCCGCCGAAATCAACACTTCTACAATACCTTAACTCCGCCTGACCGTAAGCGCACCGTGAAGGACGTGGGGTAAAAATTAGTTTACAGAGAGGGTGACGTTCCAGGGCAGCAGTTCTTTCACGCGGTTGGCGGGCCAGGTGTTGATGACGCTGATCACATGGCGCAGCCAGGCTTCCGGCTCGATGCCGTTAAGTTTGCAGCTACCGATCAGGCTGTACATCACTGCCGCACTGTCACCACCACCATCAGAGCCGAAGAACATGTAGTTACGGCGCCCCAGCGCAACCACCCGGAGGGCGTTTTCATACTGAACCGCCCCGGTTTTCCTGGAGAGAGTTAAGTTCGGAAGTTCAGGCTGCCAGAACCTTGTTCCCGATGGAAGCGTAATACGCTTTTTCTGCCTCTATCGGAGGGATGTGACCAAGTCGTTCCAGCAACCGACGATTGTTGTACCAGTCCCCCCATGCCAGCGTAGCCAGTTCCACTTCTGAGCGCTTCTTCCAGGCCTGACGGTGGATGACCTCCGCTTTGTACAGACCGTTGATACTCTCCGCCATCGCGTTATCATACGAGTCACCGGTACTCCCCGTGGAAGCCAGCAGCTCTGCATCCTGCAACCGCTGCGTGTAGGCCAGCGAGACATACTGAGAGCCTTTGTCGCTGTGATGGATGGTGCCCGAAGGTCGCCGTGACCACAGTGCCTGTTCCAGCGCATCCAGGACGAACGACGTTTCCATCGATGATGAGACCCGCCAGCCCACGATGACGCCAGCGAACACGTCGATAATGAACGCCACATAGGCGAAGCCCTGCCAGGTGATGACGTAGGTAAAATCTGCACACCAAAGCTGGTTGGGACATTCCGCTACGAACTGGCGGTTTACCCTGTCCTGTGCTGCGGTATCTCTGCGACTGGTTGTGGTGCGGACTTTTTTGCCCTGGAGCACGCCTGCGAGCCCCATCAGTTTCATCAACCGTACCACTGTACATCTGGCCACGCCGATGCCCTCCCGCTGTAACTGACGCCAGACCTTGCGGGCTCCATAGACGCCATAGTTATCGTCGTACACCCGCTGTATCTGCACCTTCAGAAGCGCATCACGCTGCGAGCGCAGGCTGTGTTTTTCCGGCGATTGCTGACGTTGCTGATGCCAGTAATATGTCGACGGGGCAATATCCAGCTCGCGGCATACCGGCCCGACCCCGTGGGCACCACTCAGACGTTCGAGCAGTGGCATTATTTTTTCCAGTGGCGGTCGAGCTCCGCCTGAGCAAAATAGGCTGATGCCTGACGCAGAATATCATTGCTGCGACGCAACTCCCGGTTTTCCCTCTCCAGCTCTTTTAAACGTTGACGTTCGTTACTGGTCAGCTCGCCATCACCAGTCCTGACGGGGCTGATACCACCGCGTAAGTCATTTCTGTGCTGGCGTAGCCAGCCTTTCAGGGTATCGTAATGACAACCAATTTTTGACGATATGGCACGGATAGCATCCGGTTCAGAGTCATATTCATCAAGATGCTCAATGAGCATTCTGACAGCGCGCTCACGTAATTCCGGCGGGTAACGATTAGCTGATTTTGATTTCATCAGGGATCTCCTTTTACTGAGAGTTTAGTCTCCAGGATTCCCGGGGCGGTTCAATCGAAGAAGCAATACGGGGCCTCCCTGCAACTGAGCGGCTGGCAGCCAGGCAGTCCCGAAGTAAGCCGCTGCTGATATCCCTGCATGACTGGTTAGTGGAGAAAAGCGCCACTCTGTCGAAAAAATCCCGTCTGGGCGAAGCGTTCGCTTATGCCCTGAACCAGTGGGATGCGCTGTGCTACTACTGTGATGATGGCCTGGCAGAGCCTGATAACAACACAGCCGAACGAGCCCTTCGTGCCGTCTGTCTTGGGAAAAAGAATTTTATCTTCTTCGGCAGCGACCACGGCGGTGAGCGCGGAGCCCTGCTGTATGGTCTTATCGGAACATGCAGGCTCAATGGTATCGATCCGGAGGCCTACCTTCGCCATATCCTGAGCGTACTGCCGGAATGGCCCAGCAACAAAGTGGCGGAACTGCTGCCATGGAACGTGGTTCTTACCGATAAATAACCGTCAATACGGCGCTCGTTTAACGCTTACACATTCCGGCGGTGATCGCGTTGCGTATTCTGGCGGAACGTGAACGCTATTTCTGGTTTTGCGTGAACGCGTATTCCGGCGGAAAATACCCCGATTTTGCACCATGACCAGAATCACTGTTCATTTTGCCAGAATCGGTGTTCACCCGACCGGAATTGCCGTTCACGTTGCCAGAATCATTCTTAACGCATTGATTTTTGATGCTATATCTATCCCTTTTATTCCAGGGTGTGATATATGCCAAACAAGAGAATCGCAATGCATAAAATCCATGAAATTTTAAGGCTGCGTTTTGAAGTCGGCCTGTCCTTCCGCCAGATAAGCCAGTGCGCAGATGTCAGCACGGGTGCCATCCAGAAAATGCTCAAACGACTTGAAGCCGCTGGGATCTCCTGGCCACTTCCGGAAGGAATGTCAGAGCCCCTACTTGCCAGTCTGCTTTATCCTGAGTCTGACAGTCGTCCTGGCGCGCTGGAGGATCCCGACTGGGCTGAAATCCATATGGAGCTGCGTAAAAAGGCGTCACCCGCCACCTGCTGTGGGAGGAATACTGCCAGAGGATGCCGGTTCGGGCGTACAGCTACTCGCAGTTCTGCTGCCGCTACCAGACCTGGTGCCAGTCACAGAAACGCTCCATGCGCCAGCAGCATCTTGCCGGTGAAAAATGCTTTATCGACTATTGTGGACCCACAGTGTCGGTTATCTCACCTGAGACGGGTGAATGCCGGCAGGCCCAGATCTTCGTGGCGGTGCTGGGCGCATCAAACTACACCTTCGCGGAGGCTACCTATACGCAGTCGCTGTCAGACTGGCTTCTCAGCCACGTCAGGATGCTGGAGTTCTTCGGTGGAGTCCCCGAAATCCTGGTTCCGGATAACCTGAAAAGCGGGGTTAGCAAAGCCAGTCGTTACGATCCCGAACTGAATCCCTCCTATCAGCAGCTGGCTGAGCATTATCAGGTTGCGGTGATACCTGCCCGCCCCAGAAAACCCAGAGACAAGCCGAAGGCGGAAGTTGGCGTTCAGATCGTCGAACGCTGGATCCTGGCCCGGCTCCGTCACCAGGTCTTCTTCTCGCTTGCTGAGCTGAACCACTGTATCCGTACGCTGGTAACCGGGCTCAACGAACGTCCCTTCAAAAAACTGCCGGGCAATCGCCGTGAGGCCTTCGAAAGGCTGGACAAAACTGTGCTCAGGCCATTACCGGTGCAGCAGTGGCGCTACCGGCACATCAAAAAAGCGAAGGTGAATATCGATTATCACGTGGAATATGAACAGCATCACTACTCAGTCCCCCATCAGCACGTCGGTAAAACGGTGGAGCTTCATGCCTTCGACAACCTGCTTGAAGTCTGGTCTGACGGGCAGATGATCGCCAGTCACCCGCGGCGTCTTCATCCGGGCAACAGTACGGCAGCAGAACATATGCCGGAGCGCCATCGTCATCATCAGCAGTGGACGCCAGAGCGGCTGAAAAGCTGGGCGGCCGGTGTGGGCTCCGACACCTTCACGTGGGTCAGCGAGCGTCTGGCTGAAAAAGCGCATCCGGAACAGGCCTATCGCCTGTGTCTGGGGCTGCTGAGCCTGACGCGTGAATATCCTTCTGAGCGCGTCAATAACAGCTGTCGGCTGGCCAATGCAGAGGGGTTAACCCGGCTGAAGCAGATAAAGTCGATCCTGAAGAATAACCGCGACCTGGTTCCGGCGGACAAAGATCTGCACCCGTCCCGGGAGCTTCCTCAGGAACATGAAAACATCCGTGGCCCACGCCACTTCCACTGAAACAAGGGATCCGATAATGCCACATACGCTGATGAAACAGCTGACAGAAATGAAACTGACGGGAATGGCGGCCGCGCTGTCCTCACAGATGGAGCAACCCGGCACTTACGAAGAGCTCTCCTTCAGGGAAAGACTGGCGTTGCTGGTCACGCGCGAATCACTCGAAAGGGATCAGCGTAAACAGAAACGTCTGCTACAAAAAGCCCGCCTGAGGCTTGAAGCCTCGGTCCAGGACATCGACTACCAGCCAGCGAGAAACCTGGAACGTTCTCGGATCGCTCAGCTAAGCCAGAACGAATGGGTGGTCAGGGGGCAGAACCTGCTGATAACCGGCCCCTGCGGTTGCGGCAAAACCTATGTGGGCTGCGCCCTTGGCAACAACGCCTGCCAGCAGGGTTACAGCGTACAGTACTGGAGACTGAACCGGTTGCTGGTTGAACTGACGCACAGCCGCGCAGACGGTAGTTACCGAAAGCAGCTGGCTCAGCTGTCAAAAACGCAGCTGCTTATCCTGGATGACTGGGGCCTTGAGCCGTTGCTGCCAGCGCAGCGTAACGATCTGCTGGAACTGATGGATGACAGATACGGAAAGAACGCCACGGTGATGATAAGCCAGCTGCCAACGGATGAGTGGTATGGCTGCGTTGGCGATAACACGCTGGCAGACGCGATCCTTGATCGTCTGATGCATAACTCCCACCGGCTGGAAATGAAGGGTGAGTCGATGAGAAAACGACTGGCACAGGTTGACTGAAAGTGAACGGTCGGTGTAATAAAAAGAAGTTAGGGCGCGTTAGGGAATAACGCGTTCACGTTCCTCCGGAATAACCGTTCAACTTCGCCAGAATACGCACGCGTACTTAATCAGTAGCCGTAACATCATAAACCCTCACTAATCCTGTAAGTTAACTTGCCCTGCACCGACCTATCTCCCCAGCGCAATCCCGGTTTCGCGGTGTCTGTTACGGCCGTATTTTCTCATTTCTCGTCAGCCACAGTGAGGCTCTTTCAAGAGCTGGGTTGTATGAAAACGACAAAAACACAGCCGACAATAATTTACAAAATAACTTGTTGACCCTGTATTTACTACAGGGTTTTTAATACACATCAACAGGTGAGACGGCGATGACGCCGGTATCACCAGATGACCAGATGACCAGATAACCCAAGGAATATGACCATGAAAAACATCAAACTGCTTGCTGCTGCCGGTATGCTCTCCGTAGTTTCTTTCTCCGGCTTCGCCCAGTCCGTCAGCGTTACTGCTGACACCCTGAACAACGCGGAAGCGAAAATTGCCGCTATCGCCCAGGAATCCGGTGCTTCGTCCTACCGCATCACCAGTGCAGACCAGAAAAACGTTGCCCGCGTGACTGCAGTACTTGATAAGTAATCCGGGACGGTATTACCCTGAACCTGAGCAGTAAACGCGTGAGATGGTCGCAGAGGGAACTGCCGGACTGACTGCCACTATAGTGGGGGTCACCTCCGGTTCCGCCGGCGACCTCACATGCGGACACACCCTCCAGGACAACCCTATCCCTGTTGTCCGTTTTCCTTGATGACTGTTTTAGTCAGGTTACCCCCAGGTAGCCTTTTTTTTTGTCCTTATCCCACCAGAAAAAACAGCGTAAGGGTGTTGACCCTGTATGAACCACAGGGTTTTTAATACACATTAACAGGTGAAACGGCGATATCTGATGAAGAGGAATATACAGATGAAAAAATTTAGCGTGACTGCAGTACTGATTCTGACTGGCATGCTCTCATCCGGAGCTATGGCAACCTCGTTCCTGCCGGAAACTTGCTCGGATATGGACATCTCTGTCCGGACAGACTATGTCAACCATGAAGACGTGAGCCACGTCTTTGACTGTCAGCCAGTGATCTGATGTAAAAAAACGGTCGGATTAATTTTCCTTTTAAGTGCGTTAGTGCCTTTGAATTTTTTTCGGGTCCAGAACTTCACCGCGGTCAGACCCAGCGGGAGCCCTGATGTCGTCACTGCCAGGCTCGAATGCATCAGGATCCCACAATTGACACCTGCATCATTCCCCATCTTGATTAGGTGTGATTGCCTGCAAATCCTACTGCATCAGGGTTATCCCGGTGGTAGCCAAATGTTGTGGTGTCCTGAAGCAGTAGAATCTTCTCACCTTGCAGCGCATATATCCTTTGACTGGTAGCCTCGGAATGTCCCTGCAGCAGGTGCTGCTCATCAATCCTGTCACTGGAAAGGAACCGGTAAGCGGCTTTTGTTGCTGCATTATCCTGGCAGGCAAAAGGGAGGCTGTTGCCCATCCCCCGCCAGAGTTTTTGCATGAGACTTTTAAAACGACTGGCACGGCGGCGATCGCTAAAGACAGAAGAATTAATTTCCTCATCGAGCCATGAAAGCGAAGTCTGTTCCTGATTAATCATTCAACCATCCCTGAAAGTAATTTAGCTGATTATCATAATGATTACCTTAATATAATTGTGGGTAGTTGCAAGTCTCGCTGGACGCTTACAATTAACCCAATTCGCTTGATACATCAGATTGATTCCCTCCCTGAAAACAGTGCCGGTCTAAACGGAAGTCTCCTGTCTTACAACCAGCAGAAACACGGTGCATAGGGCCAATCCATGGTATAAGCAGTCAGTCTGAAAAAAAAAGTCTTGACCCTGTAGCCACTTCATGGTTTTTGATATGAACTGGATTCGTACTTAGTGCAGCGGTAAACAAATACCTCATTATTTTCTGCCATTTTCCCTTCGTGTTACCGCGTATATTGATATCAGGCAAGCTAAAGGAATTACCTGAATGAGAATAGTTACACTCGTAATATCTGCTGTAGCTTTGATGCCGGGAGTTACAGTCCCTAATGCGATAGCCGGTTTTATTGAAGACAGTAAGGCCAATCTCACACTCCGCAATTTCTATATTAATACAGATAATCGCAGTGGGGACGGGTTCAGTAAACAGGAAGAATGGGGACAGGGGTTCATCCTCAATTACGATTCAGGTTATACTGAAGGGCCAGTGGGATTCGGACTGAGCACTCTGGGGCTACTGGGCATCAGACTTGACGGAGGAGGTAAAGCAGGCTCACCGGCGTCAGGTCGGCAACCCGGTACAGTATTTCCGCTAGACAATGATGGCAGAGCGGTTCATCAGTTCGGTAGCCTGGGGGTTACCGGCAGGGCAAAAATATCTGATACGGAACTCCGTTATGGAACGCTTCAGCCCAAAAATCCCGTCGTTATATACAACGATGCCCGCCTTTTGCCCATGACATATCAGGGAGGACAAATATCATCAACAGATATCGACGATCTGAGTCTGACCGGCGGCGTTCTCACACATACAAAAGGACGTAACTCCACAGATATGCGCGGAATGTCCATTGCCGGAGCCAATGGAAGTGGTCCCACTTCACGGAGCAGTAATCGTTTTTATTTCGCCGGTGGTGACTATACTCTTATGAAAGACATGACTCTCTCATACTATTACGGTGAGCTGGATAATTTTTACAGACAAAACTATATCGGACTGGCACATAACCTGAAAATCGTTTCCGGGAACCTGAAATCAGATATTCGTATATTCATCAGCGATGCAGACGGAAAGAACGGAAGTGCTGCAGGACGGAGTGCCGGATATGTAAGTACTGGTTATTACGGAAATAATCGCACAAAGGGAGAAGTGGACAACAATGTTTATAGCGGTCAGTTGACATGGTCTTCTGGAGGTCACAGTGTGAGCAGTGGTTATCAGTGGCTGACGGGGAAAAGTGACTTTCCATATCTGAATCGTGGTGATGGAGAAGGAACAAGCACCTGGTTAATTACTGATGCACAATTGCTAAAATTCAGCAGGGCGGGGGAGCGAACCTGGCTGGCACGGTACGCCTATAATTTTGCTGATGCAGGGCTCAAAGGGCTGAATCTAAGTATCCTCTATCTGAACGCCGATAATATTGATACCGGGAATGGGCGAAAGGGGGAATGGGAACGGGATATTGCCCTGAGTTATACTATCCCCGAGGGAATACTTAACGGACTTGGCATCTCCGTAAAAAATGCCACAATGCGCAGCGCTCTGCCTGACACAAGTAGAAAAGGCTCTGCTGGACAGCGTGACCAGGATGAAACCCGGGTTACAGTCAGTTATACCCTTCCTCTTCTCTGATATAGTGTTTCCGGTCTGTTGTGCTGTTGAGCAGGACAGACCGGAATGACGTTCGCAGGCAGCAGAAGATTTATATCTGGCTGTCAGTCCGGTAGTTATTTCTGTCCCGGTTCTCCACTCAGGTCCGACTTAAAACATATCGTTTTTACTGCCATTTAAATAAAGAGTAGCCTTGCATGTCATTATTATCAGTTTTAAAGTATCCGGATCCCAAATTGAAGATCATTGCAATGCCCGTCGAACATATTTCACCGATAACCCGGCAATTTATTAAGGATATGATTACCACTATGTACGGTACATCCAGTGTAGGTTTAACAGCAACCCAGGTTGGTGTTCACCAAAGGATTGCTGTAATTGATGTCCCTGAATCGCTGGTGCAACCAATAGTATTAATTAATCCGGTAATTGCTGAGAGTAAGGAAGAAAAAAATATCACTGAGGAAAAATGTCTTTCTATACCAGGAACCAGTCGTTTTGTATACCGTGCAGAGAAAATAAATGTCACCGCTCTTGATGCTTTTGGGAATACAATAAATTTTAGTGCAAGTGGTACTCTCTCGATCTGTATACAGCATATGATAGACCATATGAACGGGATTCTATTAACTAAGAGCCTATCTCAATAGGACTTTATTCCAGACGATAAGACCACAGGCAAAATGCAACATAGCCTCGTAATTTTCGGCCTTCTTTTTCCATCGGGTCAGAACCCGGCGAAAGCGATTCATCCAGCTATGAGTCCTCTCAACGCCCCAGAGAGGGGCTTTGAAGTCCCTGTTTTTACTGGCGTCAGACTCCTCTTTACGGGACTGAATATGTGGCTCGTAACGGCGACTCTGCAGATACGTTTTCAGCCATCCAGCTTCGTAACCTTTGTCCAGACAGAGCCTGAGTTTCCCCCCGGATGCCCCGCCTGAAGGGCATCGAGCGTATCCGCAACCAATTTGATGTCGTGCGTGTTCGCTGCTGCGACGACCAGCGACAGAGGAAGCCCCCTGGCGTCCGTCAGCAGGCTGCGCTTTACACCTTGTTTCCCTTTGTCCTTAGGATTGCGACCTGTTTTTTGTTCCTGACAGCGGCGATTTGGTCATACAACCGTCCATCGACAACCAGGACCAGTCAATGCTGTCCAGATGCTCGCAGGCAAGCAAACCGTTCTGCCAGAAGCGCTCAAAAATGCCTGAATCGTGCCACTCCTTAAAGCGCCGGTGTGCAGAACTCGATGAACATATCCCGGTGGCGTTCAGACAACCAGTCCTGAGGAAGAAGAATATGGCATCCATGGCAGCGCGGTTATCAACGCGTTTCCTGTATGTATCGAGTGGATGGCTGGTTTTGTGCTCAGGGATACCCGGTCATTTTTTTAGGCTCGATGCAGAAAAACAATGAAGTTTCAATTTTATCATTGCAAGCCTTTCATTCACTAAAACTCCTCGGCCAATCCGAAACTGGTGACTGTAGTAATTTCTTACAGGCTAAGACTTGCAGTAACTTGAAGGTAAGGGGGAGGATGATAAAAATTCATGAAGATCGCACTGAAATAATTCATTAAATCGGTTATTGAGTTGGATTGGCGCAAAATAATTAAAAATGTCTTTAAAACATAGCGTTATCCATTGAATAACATCAGACCACTAAAATGGCCTGATGTAAAGGATGCTAATACCTATCTCAGGCATCAATAGTGATATCACCGGCAGGAATGCACTGGCATGTCAAACATGCACCCTCATCAGAGGGTTCCACACCATTCAGATGCTGCACGTTCCCGGCAATCACCTTAGTTGAACAGCTTTCACATTGTCCAACACGACAACCACTAGGCATTTTAATCCCAAGTTTTTCTCCAAAATTCAGCAGAGTACCTTTATCCGTGGTCCAGATCTCTTCTCTTCCTGATTTTGCAAAAATTACTTTATGACGTAATGAGGGATCATTATTTATTTTTGTCGGAGAACGAAATATCTCGTAGAAAATAGCAAATGCAGGTACACCTCTCTCCTGAAGCCCTCGGGATATCGCATCCATCATAGGCTGCGGACCACACATGTAATAACGAGCATTATTCTCAATAAGATATGCCTCGACATCTCCCGCACCAACATAACCAGCTCTATCATAATCCAATCCTGGAATATCACAGTCGAGGGGCTGGTTGTAGATATTAATTACTTTAAGCCTGTCAATAGACGCATTTAGCTCCGCAATTCTTTTCTTAAACGCATGTAGCCTACTATTTTGATTAGCATAGAAAAGCCAGATTTCCGGACCTTCCGCTTGGGGGTTAATAGACTCCAGATAGGAAATGAATGGAGTAATTCCAATACCGCCAGCAAATATTACGACAGGCTGGACGGCATTGAGCGGGACAATGAAATTCCCCCCAGGAGGCGTAAGTTCAACATCCTTGCCTATCTGCAAATGCGTGTTTATGTAGGATGACATTATTCCTTCTACATATTCACCTTTCTCATCAGTCGCTTTCTGATGACGGACAGAAATGGAATAGGTTTTACGGTCATGAACAAACGCAGGGCCTGTCAGCGAATACGCCCGGGTAACGATCTCTTCAGAATCGCTCATCGGACAACAGCTAACAGTGATATGCTGGCCCGGTTCATAATCAGGTAAGTAGCCTTCACTATTCGATTGGAAGGTAACTGTCGTAACATTATCTGCTTCTTTTTTCAGTTCAATGACTTTGAATGTTTTACGACCTTCCCAGGGGCGTCTTATCAGCTCAAAATCATTCAAGCGGCGAATGCGGCAGCGGAATGAACGCAAAGGTAAAGCACCGCTGACTGGATCATAGCTATCACCGCTGATTAAGCTATTGTAATTGCTACTGTACTCACCTTTAACCGGGTATGAAGGTTTGCCAAAATCAGGACAAGCCTGCCACCACCCAAACTCAGCAATTACAGTTTCATGAGAGAGTTTGGCTTCCACTTTTGCTCTAAATCGAGCAAGACCTGCTCTCGTTTCAATTTCTACCCAATCCCCCGTCTTGATACCTTCTTCGTCAGCCAGAGCTGCCGAAATGTCTACCGTTGGATAAGGTGCTTTTTTTCGTAGGCTAGTCAGGCTTCGATGTTGGCTATGACAGAAGAATCCGCTTTTAACGGATGTCAGCATTAGTGGATAATCAGGATCGTTGCGCTGGTATTCTTGCGGCTGTACATACTCAGGTAAAGGATTGTAACCATAGCGATGA
Organism: Enterobacter cloacae complex sp. SYL001; assembly: GCF_049237025.1. NCBI lineage: Bacteria > Pseudomonadati > Pseudomonadota > Gammaproteobacteria > Enterobacterales > Enterobacteriaceae > Enterobacter > Enterobacter cloacae complex sp. SYL001. Next base: position 172,058 of record NZ_JBMKJI010000004.1, read on the forward strand.
AGGATCTCAGAGTAAAACTCTGCACGTTTTGTTTCTGTATTGAAACCTGCCAGATATCCACTATTTGGGTCTCTGAAAGCATATTTTCTGACTTTATGCTCAAGCGGGATATCGTAACCTTCTGGCTTATTTCTGAGCATCTCAACAGTCAAACCTAATGGTTCTAGTTGATAATTCCAGGCTGCCTCAATATTGCCGTCGAAGAACGCTTCATTCATTCCTAACCGGCATGCAAGATCGAAAACAATCTCAAGGTCGGAACGGCTTTCACCGCGCGGAGAGACCATTTTTTTTCTCAACTGAATGTGGTCCTGAGCAGCAGCACTACTTTCAAACCCGGTTCTTAGGCCTTCGCGCTCCCAGGCAGTGTTTACTGGCAGAAGGATATCAGCATACTTTGATGTAGGCGTTTCAAACAAATCTACATGGGCATAAAACTCAAGTGCCTCAAGCGCCTGTTGTCCGAGAGAAGTATCACTTTGTGAAAGTAATATGTTGGCACCAAAGCCAATTAACCCGCGAATTTTATAGGGTGTACCTTCTAATACTGAATGCCAGATATCCTGAGAATGAACCCAACCTTGTGAAGGCGGCCCGATAGGCCTTTCTTCAAGACCTAATGCTTTATCCCATTGTGATTTTGGCATCAGTGTCGGTGAATTAACCACATTCACCGGGTGGCTGGCATAGATTCGATTACATCCTTCCTGATCGAAACAACCGGTTAAAGCATACAGTGTCGCAATCGCACGTTCTGTTTGGGTGGCATTAGTGTGTTGTGCCACTCCAGACCAACTGTGGTAGGCGATTTTCTTGGCCCCGGCAATCAAACTCGCAGCGGCTTCAATTGATGCAACAGATACCCCGGTGATACGGCTTACGTTTTCTGGGTCATAATTAGCCAACATATCTTTAAAAGATGAAAACGCCGTTTGGCAGGAAATTTTTGCACCATCAGCTATTGCAACTTCAACATTACCCTCAAGTGCAGCTGTAGGCGTCAGCGTTTCTTCAGTTCGAGTCTCGGAATCGATAAATGTGACTTGCTGGTTGTGTTCGTCCCAAACTGTATAGCGATTACTGATGGCAAGTGGGTTAATATCTTTTTCCCGAAGAAAATAACCATTATCATTTCGAACCAACAAAGGACCATTAGTCCAGTTTCGAACAAACTCATGATTAAACAGGTTTCTTTCTACCAGGAGATGGCTTAACCCCAAAGCTAATGCACCGTCAGTTCCAGGATTGACATCAAGCCAGGCATTTGCTTCTTTCGCTAAAGGTGTCGGGCGAGGATCCACGACGATCAGTTTTGCACCGTTATTTCGACCAGTACCAATCGCACTAGCCTGGGCAAGCCAAGTATTCGCGGGGTTATGCCCCCAAAGAAGGATAAGATCGGCATGGGAATAGTCAGCAACAGGGATGCCGCAGCCAAAGGTCCATCGATGTGCAACGTCTTTATGCCAGTTACATATTTCAGTTCCATAGCTGGTGTTTGGGCTGCCATAGATACGAACAAATCGCTCTAACCATTCAATTGCATCGCTGAGGGGGGTACCGCTTGGGCTCGTAAAACCGAAAGCGACAGATTCAGCTCCGTTCTCTCGTTTAAATTTTTCCAGTTGTCCGGCTATCGTTGACATAGCCTCTTCCCAACTTATACGTTTCCAGCCCGGGTTCTCGGCACCTTTAGGATGGGTTCTCTTCATCGGGTACAGAATTCTATTTGCGCTGTCCACCAGCTCAGGTGCCGCTTTGCCCTTCATACACATGGCCTTACCATTAGGATGTTCAGGGTTGGCCCGTACCTTGATCAGGTGGTCATTTGCTACTTCATTCAACGTCCCGCAACGCGAACGGCAAAGTGTGCAATATCCGGGAATAATATCTGACATTGTAAACCTCACTACTAAAAACAGTTAATATATTTTAAAAACCACATTGCTTTCTTTTCACCCAAGAATTACTAACCCAATTAATGTTAATATCATCTTGTTTTGTGGGCGTAATTTCAGTTGAAATTACTGTCATATATGGGTAGCGGCTAAGTAATTTCAGGGCCAGAATCTGATTCCTGCAAACCGTTAACATCTGCAAGATACAGTGCACGCAAAATAGGGCATTCAGGCTTATCATCCCCTGCACAGCAATCAGAAAGCGTTGTAAGTATTGATGCCATACGCTGAAATTCTTGAATTTTTACAGTCAACTCGCGGATGTGTGACTCGACTAATTTTTTCACATCAGCGCTTTGGCGCGAATGGTTACCCCAAAGACAGAGAAGTTCTCCTGTTTGCGCCAGAGAGAAACCTAACTCCCGACATCGACGTATAAAATGCAATTTGTACACATCAATATCGCTGTACATCCGATACCCGGCTGCAGTTCTTGCAACTTCCGGTATTAATCCCGCCTCTTCGTAATAGCGGATCATTTTGGCGGAAACTCCGGATAACCGGGCAGCATCACCAATGTTCATCCTTACCTCCCAAAATGTATTCTGTTAATATCAGATCCAGTTTCAAATGACGTCGTTTCTGACACTCTTACCTTGCATACGTAGTGATACGGTTACCGTTTGGCTCATCAAGACTTAGTCGATATCCAGCCTAGACCTTCCCGTGGTGGTAAGGTCAAGAAAAAAATCATCAAGATAAGCTGTGTAAAAAACCAGATGTGACGAACATACTCATATCCCTTATGACCACATACTTAATGACTCAAAACACTCTTCTTTGGGTTTAGAAAGGATGGTTTCTCTAGTGGCATCATTTTTATATTCACCAACACTCACTAATTCCCATGATTCGACATCATTCAACAGTGCAAGCATCAACTTATTATTTAATGCATGCCCTGACTTATAAGCATGGTAGGCGCCAATAATATTATGGCCTGATACAAAGAGGTCTCCAATCGCATCCAGTGTTTTATGTCGCACAAGTTCGTTATTAAATCGCAGACCTTCCGGATTCAGAACGCTATATTCATCAAGCCCTATCGCATTGTTCAAACTTGCCCCTAACCCAAGACCTTTTTGTTGTAGAAGTTCTACATCACGAACAAATCCGAAAGTTCTGGCATCAGCAATCTCGCTAATATAGTTTTCTTTCGACACTTCAATATTTAATCTATTAGTCTCAGCAGAAATCAAGGGATGCTTAAAATCAATCATAAAATCGATCGAGAACTTTGAGTCTGGATGCAAAAGAGCCCATTTGTCGCCATCTTTTACGGAAACCGTTTTTTTTATCAGAAGATATTTTTTTAGCGCACACTGCTCTATCAAACCAGCGTGCATTATTGAGTCTATGAATCCTCTGGCACTCCCATCGAGAATGGGAAGTTCTGGAGCATCGAGCTCCACCAAGAGGTTATCAAGCCCCATGCTAGACACCGCAGAAAGGAAATGCTCGATTGTTGAAACTCGAACTCCCTGAGGGTTGATAATGCTTGTTGCCAGCATAGTGTCATGAATCTGATCGGCACGGAGCTGAATATCAACAACAGGAGTTACATCTGTTCTACGGAACCGTATGCCACTATCGGCACCAGCAGGCATGATTTTCATGTTAACGGTTTTACCGCTATGCAAGCCAATACCGTTTAATTCAACAATATTCTTGATAGTTTTTTGCTTGATCATGGAGACCTCTGTTTGCTCTAGCGACTAGGCAGAACGTCCGCAACAAGGTTCCATTGATGATTCCCCCTATTGCTCTGTTCATCGTCCTCGCTACTCTCGACTTGGTTCCATTAAAAACCATGAAGTTGATATAGGGTCAAGATTTTATACGATATACACATCAAGCATCTTGCATGAGTCGCACTGACTGACCCGGGTTAGTTACCATCATATTCTTTATGGTTGAGACCATACGGAAATCAGTGAATTAAAAATATTTATTCATCCAAAACACAAATGGTTTTAAGAAAGCCTAATGCCCTTCTTGTAAAATTATTCAAGATAGTCAAGTATGTTTTTTATATTGTCAATTAAGGCGACATGCAGGTCAGGGTCATCACATTCATCTGAATGGCAATAGGAAATATGTTGAAGTATAATTCTTTTTTTGAATTCACTAACTGTACACTCCAACTCATACACCGACCGTACGATATCAATACAAGGTTCATCATCGATTAAAAAATCCTGCATTTTATTATACTTATCAGTCAGATCTTCTATCATAGAAATTAATACGGGGTCATTAACTAACATTGGCATATCTCTCCTCATAATCTGAAAGTAAAGATGGACACAGCGCTGATAAATTCCAATTCCCTTGCTTGCGGTACCGACCGGGAGGAAGATGAAACTTGTTTTTAAAAGCTCTCGTGAAAGTTTGTTGCGAATTAAAACCATACTGAAGTGCAATGTCTAGGACTGTTCTGGAAGTCAATTTCAGATCAATCGCAGCACATGATAATCGACGAGCACGAACATATTCACCCAGCGCAACACCGGTCGTCTGTTTAAACAAACGTTGAAAATGCCATCGTGAATACCCAGACTTCTCAGCAATAAATTCTACTGGCAAGGTTGTATTCAATGAACTTTCAACCCACTGCAAAATATCTTTGACAACACTTTCAGAATATTTCCTGGTGTCCATTCTCTCCCCCCAAACCATATTCTATGAATATATTCAAACCAGAATACGGTCTCTGAGTCTGTCATCCATGAAGAACTCAGGGACCCAACTCTTTATTTTCGTAATAACCTCAGGCCATTTGCCACAACCAGAAGACTGGCACCAACATCAGCAAATACAGCCATCCACATAGTTCCCATTCCCATGAGCGTGAGTACAAGGAATACGGCTTTAATACCTAGAGCGAGGCTGATATTTTGCACGAGTAAGCTGTACGTTTGTCGGGATAATTTTACAAAGGCTGGGATTTTACGCAGGTCATCATCCATTAAGGCTACATCTGCAGTTTCAATCGCCGTATCAGTACCCATTGCGCCCATAGCAAAACCGATATCAGCTGCAGCCAGAGCCGGTGCATCATTGATACCATCACCAACCATCCCAGTGATTCCAATCCGTGAATGCTCTTCAACTGCACGATGTTTATCTTCTGGCAATTGATTCCCTCGAGCCTCATCGATTCCAACCTGAGATGCGATTGCTTTAGCTGTATGTGGGTTATCACCAGTCAGCATAATAGTTTTAACGCCAAGTTCATGAAGTTGTTCAATCGCTTCACGGCTGCTGTTTTTAACAGTATCAGCAACAGCGAACAACCCAAGCACTTGCTTACCATCATTGAGTAAAATAACTGTTTTACCCTGGCTTTCCAGCCTTTGTACTGTTGCTTTAATCTCTGATGGACAATTAAAGTGTTCTTCAGTCAAACGCAGGTTACCAAGGTAAAAATCCTTACCTGTAATCGCGCCATGCACACCTCGCCCAACAATCGCTTCAAAGCTGTCAACATCCTGCTTTTTCAAATCAGCAGAAGCATTCACAATTGCCAGTGAAACAGGGTGATCAGAGTAACTAGCGAGACTAGCTGCAGTAGTACGAACTTCACGCTCGCTCCACCCATTGAATACCATTACGTCGGTTTGTACTGGTTTCCCATAGGTAATAGTTCCTGTTTTATCCAGCGCAAGGGCTTTTAGCTTACGTCCCTGCTCAAGATAAACACCGCCTTTAATGAGAATCCCTTTGCGAGCAGCTGCAGTAAGTCCACTAACAATCGTTACTGGCGTAGAAATAACCAGGGCACATGGACACGCAATGACAAGCATAACTAAAGCTTTATAGATCCACTCCTGCCATGTTCCTGCCCCAAACAATGGTGGCAATACAGCAACCGCAACAGCAATACCCATAACGACGGGGGTATAAATCTGGGAAAAGCGGTCAACAAAACGTTGTGTAGCTGCTTTGGCGCCTTGCGCCTGCTCAACGGCATGAATGATGCGAGCAAGGGTTGTATTATTTGCAGCTGCAGTGACTTTATATTCAAAAGAGCCTGACTGATTTATTGTTCCAGCAAATACAGCATCGCCCGCAATTTTATCGACAGGCATACTTTCACCTGTAATTGGAGCTTGGTTAATGGTGGTTTGGCCTTTGACGATTTCTCCGTCGAGACCAATTCGTTCACCTGGTTTTACCCTGACAATACTGCCCGGTTGTACGCTACTGGCGTCAACTTCCTGCCATGTTCCATCAGCTTGTTGGACCATTGCAGTTTCAGGAGTCAGGTTCATCAGGGAACCTATTGCATTTCTGGCTCTATCAAGTGATTTGGCTTCTATCAGCTCGGCAATGGTGAATAACACCATAACCATCGCCGCTTCTGGCCACTGCCCAAGGACCAAAGCCCCAGTAACGGCAATACTCATTAGTGCATTGATATTCAAGTTGCCATTGCGAATCGAAATCCAACCTTTTTTGTAGGTTGTCAGACCACAAGAAAGCACTGCTATCAAAGCCAACCCAGCTTCTAGCCAGTCAGGCATATCAGCCCAGTGCATCACTTCGGCTGCAAGAGCAGCTACGCCAGCAAGAGCTAATGGCCACCAGGGCTTTTTTTTCTCCTGGGTATTTTTCTTGCCGCTAGTATTATCAGAGACTTCTGGCGCGAATCCCAACGAGCGAATTGCAGCCATGATAGCTTCAAGCGAATCCGGTGTATGGGTTACAGTCAAAACACGCTGCATCAGGTTGAAATCAAGCTCTTTAACAGCGCTCATTCCACCCAGTTTCTTTTTGATAAGATTTTCTTCAACAGGACAATCCATCTGCATAATGCGAATTTCTGTCCGTAATCCACCAGCCACAACCTGCGAGCCCCCTAGGCTACTCAATTGTTCTGGAGCAGCGGAGCAACAATCCCCCTCATGGCCGTGATCGTGGCCTTCATGAGAATGCTCTTGCGCGGCATGAGCATGGTTACATCCCTTATGATTATGCTCATCATGCGAATGCCCTTCGCCGCCATGGCTATGGGCATCATGATTATGGCCTTCATGGTTATGGCCTTCATGGTTATGACCTTCATGGGAATGATCATCACTGCATTTCTTGTGATTATGAGCCTGCTGATCATGTGCATGATCATTTGCTTTATGTGATTCACCAGTATTCTTAACCCGGAGTCCTGTCCCTAAATTGAACGTTTCACAGCAACTAGCCGCTTCGTCTCCTGCAGGGTTTTTGCTATTTTTTACACCACCACTCATTTTCATTGCCTCATCTGTTAACTATACTGACGATTAAAGACCCTAATCTAACTAGAGGGTCAAGCGCATAAGGGGGGAGGCATGAAAATTGGTGAATTGGCCCGTAAGGCGGATTGTCCGGTGGAAACTATTCGGTACTATGAGAAAGAAGGATTACTTCAGGCTCCATTAAGAGATATTGAAAATAACTATCGCCGTTACAACAATACTCATCTGGAAAAGTTATTATTTATCCGACGCTGCCGCTCTCTTGATATGACCCATGAGGAAATACGTGCATTGCTACTGGCAATGAATAATCACGGTAAAGACTGTGGCCCCATTGATGCAATAATCAGTGCCCATCTCACTCATGTTCAGCATCGTATTAAAGAATTAATAGCCCTGGAAATACAACTCAAAGAACTTAATAACTATTGCAGCTCAGACCGGAGCGTGGACGAATGCGGGATAGTACAGAAATTGACTGCTGATGAAGAGAATGGTGATCTTCCTTTAACCGTACCAACTGACCACTTGGGGGGTGTGCATTAGTGGTGTGCGCTTATAAGTTGATTAGACTGATGGCGTAACACAAGCCCATACAGCTTTGTGCTACGCCATCATGCCCTTAAAATAAGGGGTCAGGCTTTTTCCATTTCGTTACCACGAGAACGACGTTGCACTGCCCCTTCTCTCTTACCGGGATGGCTTTTAGCATCAGCGGTCATTAATGTCTGGAGTATTGGGCATTCAACTCGCTCATCCCCAGCACAGCTTTTGATCAGAGCTCTGAGTGTATCTGCCATTCGTCGCATATTTTCCATACGTCGCTCTAAATCATCCATATGCTCTTGTGCCAGACGTTTAACATCGGCGCTCTGGCGAGATTTGTCATTCCATAACTTGAGCAAATCGGCTATCTCTTCAAGAGAAAAACCAAGATCGCGCGCACTGCGGATAAAAATCAGACGATGGACATCATTGGGTGCATAATCACGGTAGCCCGCTTCGGTACGGCCAGTAGCAGGAATCAGACCAATTTGCTCGTAATAGCGAATCATCTTTGCGGAGATTCCTGATTCGTTCGATGCTTTACCAATGTTCATAGCTCCCCTTTTCTTAGTGCTCAGAGTCTTCTGCCAGCGGAGGCTGGAACCGACGCAAACGAAGTGCGTTGCCCAGGACAAATACACTGGATAGCGCCATCGCGCCTGCAGCAAAGATTGGTGAAAGCAGCAATCCATAGGCAGGGTACAGCAGGCCTGCTGCTACAGGGATCAATGCGGCATTATAACCAAACGCCCAAAAAAGATTTTGCCTGATGTTACCTATGGTTGCCTTAGACAATCCAATAGCATTAGGCACACCCTGTAGGTTGCCGGACATTAAGACAACATCAGCAGATTCCACCGCTATATCGGTACCTGTACCAATTGCAAGCCCAATATCTGCCACGGCTAAAGCTGGGGCATCATTAATGCCATCACCAACATAAGCGACCTTACCGTAAGACTCCTTCAACCGACGAACTGCTTCAACTTTCCCTTCTGGCAACACTTCGGCAACCACTTCATCAATACCAAGCTGTCTCGCAATCGCATTTGCTGTATTGGCATTGTCACCGGTAATCATTGCGACTTTGAGCCCCAGTTGGTGCAATGCATTTATGGCAATCGGCGTACTTGATTTAATAGGGTCAGCGACTGCGATAATGGCAGCCAGACGTCCATCAATAGCAACATAGAGTGGCGATTTTCCTTCGTTTCCAAGGCGTATCGCAGTCTTTGAAAAATACTCGATATCCAAGCCTAACTCACGCATAAATCGATCGGCCCCGACCTCTACGCGCTCTCCGTCTACGGTAGCCCTGACGCCCATCCCAGTAATTGAATCAAACTCAGTCAACGCTGGCAGCGATATCTCTTTTCCTAGAGCAGCTTCAACGATAGCGCGGGCAATAGGATGTTCCGAACGTGATTCAACAGCGGCAACTTTTGCTAATACTAAGTCAAGCTCAAACCCTTCGGCCAACTCCAGGTCTGTCATTACTGGGCGCCCTTCAGTCAAAGTACCTGTTTTGTCTACAGCGACAACCCTGGCATCTTTAAGCAACTGCAGAGCTTCTCCCTTACGGAACAAGATCCCCATTTCTGCACCACGCCCAGTACCTACCATGATAGAGGTTGGGGTAGCCAATCCCATTGCACATGGGCAGGCAATGATCAATACAGCCACGGCATTAACCAGTGCGAAAGACAGGGCCGGTGATGGCCCAAATGTTAACCAGGCAAGGAAAGTTAACAACGCTGCCAGCATCACCACAGGAACAAACCATAATGTCACCTTATCGACCACGGCTTGTATAGGTAGTTTAGAGCCCTGGGCTTGCTCTACCATTCTGATTATTTGTGACAACATCGTCTGGCCACCAACGGCTGTTGCACGCAACCTCAATGCTCCTTTCTGGTTAACAGTCCCGCCAACCATTAAGCTTCCGGGAACTTTCTCGACGGGGATAGGCTCCCCCGTTATCATCGATTCATCGACAAAACTTGTTCCTTCACTCACCTCACCATCAACAGGTATCCGCTCACCTGGTCGAACTTCGATAATGTCATCAAGGGCTACATCACTAATGGGAATATCGATGACAATGCCGTTACGCAGCACATGCGCCTCTTTGGCCTGCAATCCAACCAAACGCTTGATAGCCTCAGACGTTCGACCTTTAGCTCGCGCCTCCATAAATCGTCCTAAAAGAATAAGAGCGACGATTACCGCAGCAGCTTCGTAATACACATTGACGGTACCTTGAGGCAAAAGACCTGGAGCAAAGGTCGCAATCATTGAATAACCGAATGCAGCGAGAGTCCCGACGGAGACGAGAGAGTTCATGTCTGGGCCAAGTCTTAATAACGCGGGAATACCTTTCAGGTAAAAGCGCCGCCCCGGAATAGCCAACACCAGCAATGTTAATACAAACTGGAGATACCAGCTTTCCTGGAGCCCAATGGTATCCATTATCCATTGATGCATTCCCGGTATCACATGCGACCCCATTTCCAGAATAAATACTGGTAACGCAAGTACGGTCGCCAGAACTAAATCTTTCTTCAACGCAACCTTTTCAGCATCTTTTTTTTCTGCGGCACTATCATTATTCTGGCTTTGGTTATCAACCAGGCTGGCTTCATAACCGATTTTTTCGATAGCAGTTATGAGGTCATCAACTCCTGCGGTTCCACGTACAGTAGCTCTTTCAGTCGCTAAATTAACAGTGGCTTCTTTTACACCTTTAACCGCTCGGAGCGATTTTTCGACACGCCCTACGCATGATGCACATGTCATGCCCTGAACTGATAACTCTACAGAAGCTTGAGGAACCTCATAACCAACCTTTTCAACTGCTTCAACCAACGCCATACGATTAACGAATGCATTTAGGCGGATATCTGCACGCTCTGTTGCAAGGTTAACGCTTACGTTTTGTACGCCTTCAACCTTAGCCAGAGCGGCTTCAACTCGTCCAACGCAGCTTGCACAAGTCATTCCCTCAATGGGCAAGCTGACTTGAGTTTCACCATCATTAGAATGCTGTTTTTTTTGAATGCTCATGATGTATTTCTCATCGTTATGGTCAGATAAAGAACAACCTTAAGGCTTACCATCGTGGGAAGGTCAAGCGCATTATTTTGAACATGCCGATGCCGTGGAAGGAATGGATATAAAAACCCTTTACATGAACACATATTCATATGTTATATTGAAGGCATCATGTATAACCAACCGCTTGAGGCCCTATGTCACAATCACATGATCACGAGCATGACCATACTCCAGCAGTAACCAGTGCAAACGAGCGTAAAGTCCTTATCTCCTTCCTCATGATATTCACATTTATGGTGGTCGAAGCTGTTGGAGGGATACTTTCTGGCTCATTAGCATTGCTGGCAGATGCAGGCCACATGCTTACAGATGCAGTAGCTTTGGCGCTGGCTTATGCGGCATTCCGTTTTGGCCGTCGAGCTGCTGATAGCAAACGAACCTTTGGATATTTGCGATTTGAAGTCATCGCGGGATTCTTTAATGCCCTGACACTCTTCGCTATTGTGGCGTGGATTGCATATGAGGCATGGGAAAGGTTACAAGCTCCACCAATTATACTGGCAGGCCCAATGCTGATCGTTGCCATTGCAGGATTGTTGGTCAACATATTGGTATTATGGATCATGACCCGTGGTGAGACCGATCATGTTAATGTCAAAGGTGCTATTTTACATGTGATGGGTGATCTATTGGGTTCTGTTGGCGCTATTGTCGCCGCTATTGTCATTTACTACACGGGCTGGACACCGATTGACCCAATACTTTCCGTTCTTGTCGCAGCACTGGTTTTACGTAGTGCCTGGAAATTATTAGCAAAATCGCTGCACATCCTGTTAGAAGGAGCGCCTGAAGATGCCTCCCCAGACAAGGTGGAACAGAGACTAATCAGTTCTGTTAAGGGCTTAGCAGCCGTAAGTCATATTCATGTCTGGCAAATAACCTCAGGTCGGACGATGGCAACACTGGAAGTAAGAGCCAAGGAAGATGTGGACGTAAAAGACGTTGTGAAGCTTGTAAAACAAGAACTTTATGAGCAGTTCAAAATAGAACATGCAACTGTGGGAATCGACTGGAATTACGATCAAAACGATAATACATGCAGCCTTTCACCGACAAAACTGCGTAACGAACACGAACACGAACACGAACACGAACACGGAAAAAAGCATAACCATTCTAGTCCAGGCCACAAACATTAATCAGGCCTCTGGTGATGCACTATCAATTTAGGAGGGAGAATCATAATGTCCAGCACATCAGATTGCGGCAACATACAAGACTGTTCCGCGACAGATCATGTCGCGGAGCCAGATCTATCAATGCTCTCGCAAAACGACATTGGGCAACTTTCCGAGATTTTCCATCTACTGGGGGACCAGTCAAGACTACGAATCCTGCTTTACTGTATGCGTGGTTCGGTCTCTGTAGGCGACATTGCTGAGTCGCTCCAGTTATCACAATCTCTGGTCAGTCATCATCTGAGGTTGTTACGAAGTGCAAGGCTTGTTCGCGGAGAGAGAAAGGGTAAGTACATATTTTATAGCATAATGGATCACCATGTAAGTCATGTTCTTCAGGACATGGTATTTCACATAGCTGAAGAATAACCCGAATGAATTTTGATAAGTAGAGCTTGTGTAATTCCAACTCACCTTAGTTTTTCATTACTTTGGTGAGTTGTTTCATCATTAATTTATTAAAACCTTAATAATTAACCTTTTAATAATGAAACCTGCCCCCTTCCCTTGTATGTAATAAATACCTGATGGTTCACTATCACCAGATAAAGCGAAGTGAGCAGGCCACCTCATGAAGGAGAAACCTTGCTTTGCAAGCTTATTGAATAGCCACGGATAATCTAGTTTGTCTGCTTCGTGCCAAAAGCGGACATTGCTACATCACAATGCGTTATGGTCAACATCAGAATGCAGCCCTTGTGTTGTGACGTGTAGTCTGGCCTAAACGCAGTTGCACTACATTACCTCGTGGGGTCAGCGACGGCCCCGTTTCAGTTCACGTACACAGGGATCATACTCATCTGCATAGCCACCAAAGTCATGGCTGGGCATGAAGTACCACTTTTCACCTTTCCAACCAGCGATCCGGGTGGTCGGTTTGGTTTTATTCAGAACAACAATACAGACGCCGACGGGAGACACTGGAGGAAGAAGTCGTTGCACCACACACTCACGATTGCCCACATCAATCCAGTCTTTGACGTGAATTTCAGGATGGTTCATTGTTTATCTTCATGTGATGGAATTGCTTACCGTAATGCATCCGATTACCGTGCAAGATCATGTATCCTGTCGCCTTCCTGCTCCCTTGAGGTGGCGCTGCCTTGGTACAGTCAGCACTCTGAATGTCAGGCCCAGCCGCGAGGCCGGAAGCTCATCAGGTCGCTGCGGTAGGGGAAAACGGTCCGGGTAACAGACCGTAATCGCCTGCTGGTGGTTATTGGCCCTGACTGGAGCCGCACTGAAAACTGAAGCGCATTAATATACTCGCGCCTCCGACAGGTCAGGCAATTTCTTCCAGCGCATCGTCATTTGCCGGTGGAGGAGGAAGTATAAGCGCGTCGCACTCCCTGATGACATATTCAGGAATGAGATCAAACCGGGCAGGATCCAGCTGACAGATAAATTCATTTTCAATGTGGTAGGTCTCATTCATGAATTTACGTATTACTGCGTTCTCGAGTCCGGTCTGAAGCAACCTGAACACCTGCAGTTTCTCGTAGCCATTACGGCAGAGCAGATAAAGCGCACGTATACGATCCGGGTCGGTGAGCTGAACGAAAGTGGCCTGGTAGTCAAAGCCGGGAATGCGATCGGCGATTGCCTGGCAGCCGAAGGCAACTTTTTCTGCGGACATTTCAGGATGTCCCACTCCCTGCACAACGGGTTCACGGGTGTCGATGGGCGTTTCACGGTGATGAAAAAGGTTTGACAGCACCTGATAGGCATCACCGAGGTCGTCCATAATTTCATAATGTCGGCGAAGATAGATCAACTTGATGATGTCTTCACTATCAGAGTCAGTGACAGACTGGCAGATCTGAGCAAAAGTGCGGATATCACTTTCACCGATGAGCTGCTCGGTGATGCAGCCTGCGCTGTAGTGCAAGTGTGAGGCCGTAACCAGATTACTGAACAGCTTCCTGACGGACTTCAGTGTATCAATAATAGGCTCAACATCGTGAGTCAGCATCAGTACCGTTTCATTTTTCAGGCACTCACCGGTATTGCGGCGAAACAGCATCTCCAGGATGGCAAATTTCTTGTTCTTATCAAACGATGAAATCGGGTCGTCAAGAATGATCAGGCCTGGCTTCTTGGCTAAGCATTCATACATAAACAGAACAATGGCAAAGGCGTTGCGTTCACCGTAGCTGAGATGCTGGCTGCCGCCGCTGACGTAGCCTTCAAAGTCTTCGTGGCGCAGTTTCAGCCGACATTTATCGCCTTCCCCAGTGATATCCACCTGATAACGATAGCCTGCGTAAGCCAGAAAGGTATTGATATCGGTTTTATGCTTGAGGATCAGCTTCTGCATGCCCTGACGCTGCTTATTTATTTGACCCTGCAGGCGTCCGGCCTGCGTCGTCAGGTCGTCTAAAGAGGTATTGAGACTGGCTACGGTGCGGGCCGTTTTATCCGACTGCAGCTCCGGGAAAAACTTCACGTCTAGGCGACAGGCTTCCAGTGCAGCCTTGACGTTGGTTGAAGCGCTGAACGTAAAGCCGTTAAGAGTCTTAAGGGTATTCAGCATATTTATCAGGCTGTCTGTCTGCTTCTTCACTGTCACGAGATATTCTTCGTGCTGTTTTTCCAGCCCACTTTTTAGGGTTGTAATATCAGCGAGGCGGGCACGGGCAGGCTCTGAAAAATATTCGCCGAGTTTATCTAGCACGCCGATCAGGCCGATCAGGTTTTTAATGACAGCCTTATCATACTCCGCGCTGACGCGGCTAATCTGCTCGGCCTTTTCACGGGAGTCGCCAGTACAGAACGGACAGCAGCCGTCGGATAGCGCGGAGAATTTCTCATACCCCCGGGTCTGCCACTCGATCCACTCTACGCTGCTTTTACTTTGGATGTACGGCTTATAAGATTCCAAACCGTCGGGAATGTGCTGAAGCTTGTTGCCAGCGGATAAGCCTTTCATACCGGTAGACGTTTTTGCAATCCCGGTACTACTCAGCTTAAATGCGGCGCTGAGTTCCCCCAGGTGCGTGATGAATTCTTCAAGCCCGACGTTATCAGCAAACTGCTGCCGTATGGCCACGACCATGGCTTCGATTTCGCGTTCTGTCTCGTGATACGCTTCACTTTTGATGAAGATGTCAAAACTATTACTTACTAACTCGTCTGGTTGAAAAGTGAATTGATCGACATATTTTTCATTAAAGCACATGACGTTTTGCAGGCCATCGACACCAGTTACCCTAGGCTGTACTGCATCGGGATTAGAACCACGGTATCTAAACGGAAGCAGGTCGCTGAGACCCTGTTCATCCCCGTTTACCGTACACTGAATCGCGCGGGAAATGGTGCTTTTTCCGGTGCCGTTAGGCGCAAATTTAATATTTAGTTTTTTTTCTGCCAGAGTTATATTTGCTTTATCGATGTTATTACAGCAATTAATTTCAATTTCCATACCTAATCCTTTACGGCAAAGACACTGAGCAGGCCCCGTATATTGCAGGCCCGATTAATTATTTAAGCTGAAGCCAGAACATATAAGCACCGTTTCATTTTTGAGTAAAGCACTCCGGGATTCGCCCTTGGTACCGCAGCGCCGGAGCAGTTGTTTTATAGAGCGTATGTACGGCGCTTGTGATGTATGTCCGCTTCGTGCCAAGAGCGGACATTTGCACCCTCAGTACCCGCACCAGACTAAGCCGGCTCAGCAATGTCGGCGTTGCTGATACTGACAGACGTTATGCCGTTTTAAAGCGACGTTTCCGGTGTATCACCATGAGAGCGACAATTACCGCCACCGCAATTGTCGCGGTCCCCCGGAAGACGACTGATGAATCTCCTAGGATGATTTCCATGAATGATGATAAAAACTGGCCGGAGAATATAGCCATAGAAAGCCAGGCAAGGTTACGTCCCCGGACGCGAGCGTGACTCTGCTCGACTGTCATATGATTCACAAGCGGCACCGACAGACCAAACCCACAACTCATTAAAACCCCGCCAGCGATGTAGAACACTACATTATCAGCGAATGAAAATATGAAATGTCCGGCAGCGTAGCAGCTAAACGCCGTGTACAGATTTCCGTACTCACGTAAACGCGCTATGAGGCGCGGCATCATCGCAGCAGCCCCGACGGCGACCAGTGAGATAAACGACAGAAAGTATCCGGTTTCTGCTGCCCCAATAGCCATGCAGCTAAACACCTGCGGAATGATGATAATGCTGGTGAAGAAGCAAATCATGGACAGCAGGGCTGCAAAAAGCACAGGCGCTAATCGAGTCGCACTCACCGATTCGCTTTCTCCGGCGTTTTCATTCATGTTTTCTGTCCCAGAGGACAATTGTTACGGCACAAACGCCAGCTGCATAACCAGAAGAACCTAGGCAAAAAGATGAAGCAAAAACGGCCACTGCCAGCCAAGGGTTGCAAGTAATCCGCCTATAAACAGAAAAATGACACCGCCCAGCTCAATCAACATTCCCTGCGAAGGTATCATTTTCAGGCAAGCCTGACCGCTATGAAACGAGGAAATCAATCCGGTTCCTGCTGACATGACGATGGCGGTATCTGACTGAAATCTGGATGTATCTTCTTCCAGATCTACTTAAAACTCGTTCTGATAACCATACCGAGAAATAACTGTCAATCCATCCATATCTAGGGTTTGATATAGTAAAATTACCTATATATAGTTTTTTTAGTTTTCATCTCACTTGGACGCCATTTCATGAAAAGTCACGAGTACATTGTGATTTGCGGTTTTAACCGCAGTAAAGTCGGCCGATATATTGCCATTGTTGCCTCAGTTATATCGTTCGTTCTGATTTTACTAGCACTCACACTAATCGAATGGCTGAAAAACTTTCACATTAACAGCCACATACCTGCCTCAGTTTTTTCACTTATTAGCGCCGGTGGGATCTACATGGGGTTGTATACATGGTTTGATAAAAATCTCTGGCATAACACCTACCTCGGGAAATTTTTATGTGTGCCAAATCTTGCAGGCCGCTGGAATGTTGAAGGCCATACCCGATCTGAAGGTGGTAAACCCTGGGAAGGTGAGCTGAGAATTGTCCAGTCATGGGACAAAGTCAGAATTCATCTGAAAACTCAATCATCGCATTCGGATAGTGTGACAGCCTCCATCATTCATGACGAGGGAATTGGTTACCAGCTGCTTTATAACTACCGCAACCAACCCAAGACAGGTGAAGAACACCTGACTTCACATGTTGGATTCGCAGAGTTCAGGTTCGACGACGGACTCAAATCTGCTGAAGGCCATTATTTTAACGGTCAAGGCCGGGCTACTTACGGAACAATGACAATCACTAGGATCGACAATGTCTAATTCATTTAGTGCGCGAATTGAACGCATGAAGTCTCGTCGTAAAGGGACATTCGATCAATTAAACGTAGCCAGAGAGTCAATCAGTAACCAGAGGATTGATGGACTGGAAAACTATGCTTTGCTAGAAGGTTTCCTGGATTTAAATGAAAGTTGGGAAACCAGGGGAAAACAAGATTCTGCAACCCGCTATGTTATAGGTGCCATGCAACCGGTTGATAACCGCTATACCGAAATTTCTTTTGAAACTGCCAAGCGTATTGAGAACCAACTGGTAAAGAAATTAGATCTTAATCTGGAGTTTCGTGTCCAAGGCTCTGTACCACTGGATATTCATATTAAAAGTTTCAGTGATGTGGATCTGCTGATTATAGACACTCAGATGCTTATTTATGATAGCGACGGTATTGGCCGCTACACCCCTACGAACAAAAATGATGGGGATGTCATCCTTGAACTCAGGGATGCCGCTAGGGATGCCCTGAAAGCAACTTTCCCTGCGGCAGATGTTGATGACAACAACGCCAAATCTTTGAGAATAACGGGAGGGTCTTTGCAGAGAGAAGTGGATGTGGTGCCAAGCATCTGGTGGGATACCAAAGAGTACCAACATACTAAAGATGTAGATCAACGTGGGGTCACTATTATAGATAAAAACACACGTCAACGTATCTACAACCTACCTTTCCTCCACATCAAACGAATTAAAGACAAATGCGATCAATGTAATGGAGGATTGCGTAAGTCTATTCGTTTTCTTAAGACACTAAAAGCGGATAGTGAAGCTGAGGGTACTAAAATTGAACTCAGTAGTTATGATATTGCCTCGCTGATGTACCACGCAGATGGTAACAATCTCCGACATAGCCAATACTACGAGCTGGCTGTCCTTGTAGAGACTCACAGATGGCTAAATTATCTTGCACAGAACCCTAATGCTGCAATGCTGCTCTACGTTCCAAATGGCACCAGAAAGATAATTGACAAGAATGAAACTTTTGCCGAATTGCTTAAACTGACGGGAATGGTCAATAGTATTGTCACTGAGGTGCTGCGTGAAATAACCGGCCAGCCTACTGAATATTACACACCCGCCAAAGGAATTTTACTTATAAAACAAGCGGTTTACTAACAGGATGCTATCAAGATCCACTTAATAAGTGGATCTTGAATCATCCGCGACTATTTGCCGGACAGCGCTAGTCATTCCGGCTTAAGCGCTATTATGAGATTTATTTCCAGTTTAGTATGAGTCTCCGTACTAATCGTTGATTGAAGAGACATACATGCTGGATAACTCTTAATGGGGTCAGTTTGGATATCGAAAATTATTGTACGTTAAGGCTGATTTTTTGTAAGTACCCCACTTAAACGCCCCATTCTCTTTCAGAGACCCTCTGGCACATGGATTAGGTTTTCCGAAAGCGAACTTCCGCTCTTCGCTCATAGATGCCGGTCAAACATCCCGCATTCAGCATGTGAGGCGGTAGCCTCATCTCTGATGTACTGAATAACAGTAACGTCTTGCTGGTGTGTCTATCCCGGCTTTACCATGACGTATAGCGATAGGGTCAGTGGGTTCGTAAATGCTCAACGGCACTCTCAGTGAGAGTCAGTACCGATTTAACGCTGATGCTTATTCTATCGATAATGGCCTGCCGGGGACCATGACGCCATGCTTCGCTATCATAAAAGGTGTCCTGGGCAGTTTTCAGGTGAGAGAGGCTGTTATAAGCCCTGATCAGATAGTAAGCATCGTCGTCATGTGCTGATATACCATAAGAAATAACATCCATTCCCACTGAACGGTGAAGTGGAACACTCACTTCTTTCATTATTCTATGAAAGTCTTTTCCAGTACCGGGTTTGAGGGTGTACAGCAAAAATTCGACAGTTTTCATCTTCGATATCCTATTCTGTTTTTCTCATCATAGCGAATTATGGCGACGTGTAGTCGTGAAACCGAACAGAAGAACTGGACTGCCAGGCTGTCCCCAGCAGTTATGGCTCTGAATGTCTCATGCGTGCCAGGAGCGGACGTTGCTAACATAGAGATGCTCTAATCTGCAAGGAGCAGCTCCCCCTTTATCAGACAATCTTGTCTGACGCTCCGGACAGAAATATGCTGGTTTTATCTGTTCAGAACACTGAACTATGTTCGGGAAATCACAGAGTCAGGCTAACGGAATAGAATAGTGAGCGGTGTCTTAACCCCTTAAATCGTAAAAGCACCGGTTGATAGCTGATGATGAACGCTTCTCTGATTTAACCAAGCATCGGCATTGAGAATGAATCAAAAAAGTGAAAATATCAAAGGGTAATAGCCTCCGTTTGAACCGGACACCTCACCAGTAAGACATAGTCATAGAGCTATGTTTAAGGAGTGTCCTGTGCAAAGAATCGAAGTGATCACTGGCGAGCAAAAACGCCGTCGTTATACTCCTGAAGAGAAAGCCCGTTTTGTTGCGCTCGCCATGCAGCCCGGCTACACCGTCTCACTCGTTGCCCGGCAATATGACATCACACCCAGTCTTCTTTTTAAGTGGAAACGGCTCATGAACGAGGGTGGAAAGTCTGCGATCGTCGCTGGCGACGAGGTCGTCAGTGTCTCCGAGGTCCAAGCGCTGGAGAAAAAAGTCAAACAGCTTGAACAAATGCTGGGCCGCAAGACGATGGAAGCCGAAATCCATAGGAACGCGCTTGAGATAGCCTAGGCAAAAAAGTTGATATCGCGCATGCCATTGCTGCCACCGGACGATACCTCCTCATCCGAATAGCAGAAGTGCTCTGCGTATCGCGTTCGAATCTTTATGAACGGCTGCTAAAGAAGCGCCAGCAGCGGCCAGCCCGCTATAGCAAAGATGAGGACGCCCGACTGTTACCGCTTATCCGCCAGATATGCAGCGAGCGGGCGACAAACGGCTACCGTCGCGTGACGGCACACCTCAATCGTGCGCTGAAGGAACAAAACTGGCGGGTTAACCACAAACGCATTTACCGGATCATGCAGGCGAATAACCTGTTGCTGGCAAAATCTGGCCATAGAAAGCCAGAGCACAGTCATACCGGCAACGTCGTGACACTCAAGCCGGATACGCACTGGTGTTGAAATCCGCTGCTTGAATCGGGAAGTCGTGCGGGTAGTGTTCAGCCTTGACTGCTGTGATCGCGAAGCCATCTGCTGGTCGGCGACAACAGGTGGAATAAACAGCGTTATGGTGCAGGATCTGCTGACAGAGAGTGTGGAAAAGCGCTTTGGCAATACGCTTTACCTGCCACATGCCGTTGAGTGGCTGACCGATAATGGCTGTTGCTACATAGCGGACTCAATAAGAACGTTCGCCACCTCACTCAGGTTCATCGTGTGTACGACGCCAGTGCGCAGTCCGGAGAGCAATGGGATGGCTGAATCGTTCGTTAAAACGTTCAAGCGTGACTACGTGTATGTTAATGACCTGCCGGATGCCATGACAGTGATGTGAAAACTGACGGAATGGATGGAAGACTATAATAACTGGCATCCCCATAAAGGGCTGAAAATGCAGTCACCAAGGGAATACAGAAGTTCGCTGCTAGCTATAAATTAACCGTGTCCGTTTTAGCGGGGGCAACTCCACAAAGAGGACGTGGAGCTAAAATATTTGCACGGATAAAAAACCATACTTAACTATTAGTATTACATTAAAAAAATACGGACTCTTTATCAGCAGTCCGCTAAAGTCTATTCAAGGAAAAAACATGTGGCATATCAAGCATTAAAAATTAGTATATAGTGGCAGATTTTATCAAGGTATATATTCCTATAGATACCCTAAAATGATTATCTATTAATCCCCTAATTTAGCGGTCATATGCACTCGATTACCAGTATACGCAGAGAGAATTTTGTATGACGTTTGTGCTTCTTTTGCTTTAGCAGCAATTTTTGCTTCTGCACTGTCAAGAGTGGAAGCAGTTACGCTGACCGTCTGCGCCATACCAGAGAATGAGACAACAGAGAGAAAACCAGCTGCTGCGAGAAGTTTGATATTTTTCATAGTGATAACCCTAGTAAAGTTAATGTTCATCATAAGAGCATACTGCTCGTTTCCTGTTGATGAGCATTAAAAACCCTGCAACTACTATAGGGTCAATACTTTTTATTGTATTTTTTATATAGCGCTGACTGTCTTGAACATCCACTTATCGAGAAATTTTTCTTAAACAATAAAATTCACTCATAATCAATAAGATATGGCAATTTTTATATCGTTTTACACTGAAGATATTTTTTCTTACCCCATTTATATAGGTTTCAAAATATGTCTTTGCAGGTAATTGGAGGCTGGAACTCACGCATTCCTATCCCCTTCCCTTCAAACAACTCTAGCTTTACTCTGATCAAAAGAATAAATACCCAGACATTAAATCACGTGACATGAAATGCCAAAACTGTCTAAATAAACTGGACTGACCCCAGGATTAGATATAACCTTCAATTAGTAATGTCGGTTGGTTTTTCTTCATATTTCCCGTTTCGCCAGCCTGCTGGAAATTCAGCTGGAGTCTGGTAATCCAGCGATGAATGTGGACGGCACTCGTTATAATCCTGCCGCCAGTCATTAATCGTTTTCCTGGTGTGAACTGATCCTACCCACGTAATGTGGACACGGCCCTAAGCAAGGTTCTGGTTTTCAAATTGTTCAGGACTGAGCCCACCACAGGCACTGTGGCGACGCCAGCGATTGTAATCGCACTCAATATAATTAAATACAGTTGTTCTCATCATTTCCCGGCTGATAAAGCGTTCACCGTGGATGCATTCCACTTTCAGCGAGTGGAAGAAGCTTTCCACACACGCATTGTCGTAACAGCAGCCTTTCGCGCTCATGCTCCCGCGCAGATTATGCCGCTTCAGCAACGCCTGATAGTCCGCTGAACAGTACTGGCTGCCACGGTCAGTATGAACAATGACATTTTTCGGGCGTTTACGCCGCCACAGCGCCATCTGCAACGCATCGCAGGTCAGTTGTGCCGTCATTCGCGGTGCCATTGACCAGCCGATGACAGCTCGCGACCACAGGTCAATCACCACTGCCAGATACAGCCAGCCTTCATCGGTGCGTAAGTAGGTGATGTCTCCCGACCACTTCTGATTCGGGCCGCTGGCGTAAAAGTCCTGCTTCAGCAGGTTCTCAGACACAGGCAAGCCATGCTCACGATAACTGACCGGGCTGAACTTGCGGGCTGCCTTTGCCCGAAGCCCCTGGCGACGCAGGCTGCCAGCTATCGTTTTGATGTTGTAGGCCGGGAGCTCATCCGCAAGCCGTGGCGCACCATACCGTTGTTTTGCATCAGTGAATGCTCTGAGAACCGCGGCATCACAGGCCAGACGGAACTGCTGTCGCGTGTTTATCTGATGACGCCGGGAGCACCAGGCATACCAGCCGCTACGGGCCACGCGCAGCACCCGGCACATGGCTTTGATGGTGAACTCAGCCTGATATTTTTCGATAAAAACATACTTCATTTCAGGAGCTTCGCGAAGTATGTCGCGGCCTTTTGGAGAATAGCCAGCTCCTCTGCCTGCTCCGCAAGCTGGCGTTTAAGCCGGGCATTTTCAGCATCCAGTTCGCTTTCGCGTGCAGATGATGTCAGTTGTTGCTGTTGTTTTTTTCGCCAGCCATAGAGTTGCGATTCATACAAACTGAGTTCGCGGGCAGCGGCAGCGACGCCAATGCGTTCAGCAAGCTTCAGAGCTTCCTGGCGGAATTCGGGAGTGTGCTGTTTACGCGGCTTTTTACTGACGGTTACTGATTTAGTCATGTGAGCTACCTCTGGTTGAGAGTTTACTCACTTAGTCGCGTGTCCACTATTGGCGGGTATCTGTGCCAACAGCTCTCAGGCCAAGGGCCGCGTTAAGCGCGCCAACCTGACGCTGCAGGAGCGGCTGGTTAAGGAGATGTGCCTGGAGAATATCACCTGCATTGATGCCGCCAACGCCTGGATCGAAACGTTCATCAGCGACTTCAACCACCGCTTTGCCAGACTGGCAAAATACCCGAAAAACCTTCACCGCACGGTCTAGAGAGCCACCTGGAACTGGACGACATTTTCGCCTGGCAGACGCTTCGGACGCTCTCAAAAGCACTGACTTTTCAGTATGAAAAAATCCTTTATCTGGTTGATCCCACTGACGAAAACTCACGCATAGTCGGAGAAGAAATCCTCGCTTTTGATTATACGGACGGTACGCTCAAATTCCGCCATGGAAACAGAACACTGAAATATCAGATGTTCGATAAGCTGGACTGCATCAGTCAGGGGCGCATCGTTGATAACAAAAGGCTTGACGCGGTGCTGAAGCTGGCGAAGGAAAAACAGGATGAGCTTGAAGCCGCAGGAAAAAGAAAGGCGCAGCCAGAGTATGCCTAAAAGGCGGGCACAGATTCAGGCTCAGCTCAGAGCCATCAATCCGGTTCTGGCTGAACCCTCTCTTTTCAAATCAAGCCTGAAAAAATGAGCTCACTGCCCTTTTTTCTTCATCAGAAATCAGCAGAAAGTGACATTTAAAACCGGGAAATCAGGGTGACATTATCAATAAGGAAAGACAGCGAGTATAATAGTTGTAATATCCGCACCTCCCCAGAACATCTGAATTTGTCTTTGACAGAAAGAACCGCGCTTCCGGCAGGAAGCCGGCCCCCTTGAAAACTCTCTTATCCTGTTAAAAAGCCTGATATGGTTCGGAGTTAGTCGGTGTTTCCTCCGGCAATAGTGCAGTTGGCTTCACAACAGCGTACATTATCACATCAGATTTATGCCAAAACGGCGTAACGCACTGGCCCACAAAAAGAAAATAAGGACGGTTACGACGCAGCAGCTACCCAGCGTGATCCAAAAGCCAAATCGCTGACAGAAAACAGGGAATAGTAAAAACATAGGTAGTGTCGGCACTACATACCAGAATGTATACCACGCATGATTGGCTATTTTTTGCTGACTCTGTCCTTCCAGCTTCATCCACACGAGCACAAGCACAGTAACCAGGGGAAGCGCGGCGACAAGACCACCAAGCCGATCACTACGCTTGGCAACTTCAGAGATAAAAACAACCATTCCGGCGGTGATCGCGTACTTAATCAGTAGCCATAACATCATAAACCCTCACTAATCCTGTAAGTTAACGGCCCTGCACCGACCTATCTCCCCAGCGCAATCCCGGTTTCGCGGTGTCTGTTACGGCCGTATTTTCTCATGCCTCGTCAGCCACGGTGAGGCTCTTTCAAGAGCTGGGTTGTATGAAAACGAAAAAACACAGCCAACAATAATTTACAAAATAACTTATTGACCCTGTATTTACTACAGGGTTTTTAATGCACATCAACAGGTGAGACGGCGATGATGCCGGTATCACCAGATGACCAGATAACCCAAGGAATATGACCATGAAAAATATCAAACTGCTTGTTGCTGCCAGTATGCTCTCCGTAGTCTCTTTCTCTGGCTTCGCCCAGTCAGTCAGTGTTACTGCTGACACACTCAGCAACGCGGAAGCGAAAATTGCCGCTATCGCCAAGGAATCCGGTGCTTCGTCCTACCGCATCACCAGTGCTGACCAGAACAACTTTGCCCGCATGACTGCAGTCCTAGATAAGTAACCCGGGACTGTACTACCCTGAACCTGACCAGTTAACGCAAGAGATGGTCGCAGAGCAAATAGCCGGACTGGCTGTCCCCCAGTGGGATGCATCTGGTTCCGCTGGCGACCTCACACGCAATCCCTCACTGTAACGTTTTCTGATCTCACCACGCTGGCCATAACAGATTGCCCTAGCCACTGCATTACGACCTTCTCTCCGGTTAAGCTGAGTCAGGATACGTCGGCGATAATACTCATCATAAATATAATTAAGAAGGTATAAATTGCTTCATTCGGCGCACTATTGTAAACGTTTTTGGCGGGACAGGATGTACTTGTGTGTACGAAACCGAGGGCCAACAATAAATATTGATTTAATGCAAAGGCCCATATAAGATTGATTTACAAGGTGATGGTGCTCCACCTTTCCCAACCGCCGGTTTTTCAACACCGGATGATGGCGCCTGATATACAGATGAAGTTGTCCTCTTATAGGCATGTATGTCAGGTATAGCTATGCAAAATAAAACCACATTACCGCTTACCGCAGAATCTCTCTCTTTTCAAAGAGATAATCCGATTTATGTCTTCGGTCATCGAAATCCTGACAGCGATGCTATTTGCAGCGCGCTGGTTGTGGCTGACTGGCTTAATTACACCGGTCGTCCCGCAACGCCCTGGCGCCTGGGGGATATCACCCCGGAAACCCGTTATATCCTCAACGCTGCGGGTGTTTCACAACCCGATTTACTCACCGTCGATCTGACAGATAAAACCGTATGGCTGGTTGATTTTACGGATGCAGAGCAGGGACCGTCTTCGCTGATGGACAGCAACGTCATCGGCATCATTGACCATCATCGTATTGGTACCCTTGTTACCCGCAATCCACCGGATGTCTGGGTGCGGGCGGTAGGATGCTGCGGAACAGTAATTCTCTCAATTCTCATGCATGACATTCCGATGCCGCTGACTGCCGCTCAGGCTGTGTTGCTGATGGGGGCGATCCTCAGTGATACCGTTGCGCTGACGGGTCCCACCACCACCACTCAGGATCAGGAATCCGTGGCTGTTTTGCGGGAAATCGCCGGTATCGATTATGACCAGTTTGTGACAGGGCTGCTGCGAGCCAAAACAGATATAACCGGGCAATCCGCGTCGGTTTTACTCAATCGTGACGCCAAAAATTACCGGATCCATGATGTGCCGCTGTTGTTGTCACAAATTGAGGTCCGCGACATGGCTGATATTACTCCCCTGTTGCCTGAGCTACTGCAGGAAATGGATAAAACCTGCAAGGACAGCGTGCTGGACATGGTGATCCTGATGGTGACAGACATTACCAGCCGGAACTCCGTTTTGCTTTTTTCAGACAGCAGCCTGACAGGCTCCCGCCAGGTATCGCTGCCCGGCATGACAAGCCGGAAAAAAGAAATCCTCCCCTGGCTGACCAACCGCTTCGCTTCTTATAAGAGGTGATTTATGCAAATTTACCGGCATGCCTTGTTACTTGTACAGAATGAAACCGATGGTCTGCTGTTGCTTGAGCAGGCAGAACGTCTGGCAAAAGAGATGGGCACCCGTATTACTGTCGGGCATCTCAGTGCTGACTATAGGGAACTGGATTATACCAGTGACTCATTAACCAAAGACCGTCAGTCCCGCGAAGTTATTGATGCAAAGGCAATGCTTAGCCGTCTGGTGGAGTCCAGCAGTATTGATATCAACGTCAGGTCCATCGTCAGCATCCATCGTTTCCGGGACGTTGAGGCCGTTGTTCAGCATGAAGATATCGATCTGGTCATGCTGGGGCATGAAAACCGCCTGTTCGGGGTTTTTTCCTCCTTTTCTTTCGAATTCATCAATCACCTTTCTGTTGATGTTCTGATTAAACATATTCCAGCCCCTTAAAAGAAGGTCAAACTTATGAGCTTTGAAATTGAATGTATCATCGCAAGAGAAATTCTGGATTCCCGCGGTAACCCGACCGTAGAGGTTGAAGTGACTTCTGTAGGGGGCAGTATGGCCCGTGCCTCCGTTCCTTCCGGTGCCAGCACCGGCTCCCGTGAAGCCATCGAGCATCGCGATGATGACAAGACACGTTTTGGCGGTAAAGGTGTTCAGGATGCGGTCCAGTGCGTCAATACCGAAATTAACGATGCCCTGCAGGGCTACGATGTACGCCGCCAGAAAGAAATCGACAACTGTCTGATTGCCCTTGATGGCACAGAAAACAAAGGCCGGCTGGGTGCTAATGCGATCCTTGGCGTATCGCTGGCAGTATCCCGCCTGGCGGCACAACTATCCTCTACCCCGCTCTACCGCTATCTGGGTGGCGTCGGCGCGAATCTGCTGCCGGTTCCCTGTATGAATATCATTAACGGCGGAGTTCATGCCCGCTGGCAGGGCGCTGATTTTCAGGAGTTTATGATTGCACCATGGGGAGCCTCTTCCGTACGCGAAGCTATTCGCTGGGGCAGTGAGGTCTACCAGGCCCTGCGTCAGGTCCTGCTGGAAAAAGGTTTATCCGCCGGCGTGGGCGATGAAGGCGGTTTTGCACCGGCCGTTTCCTCAAACCGTCAGCCGCTGGAGCTTATCGTGGAGGCAATTAGCAAGGCGGGATACCGCCCAGGCGAAGATATCGTTATTTGCATGGATCCGGCCTCCAGTGAATTCTACGTCGATGGGAAATATACCCTGCGTACCGAAAATACCCGGCTCAGCGCCGACGAAATGACCCGCTACTATGAGCAACTGGTGAAGGATTTCCCGATAGTCCTGATTGAAGATGGCCTTGCGGAAGACGACTGGGCCGGCTGGCAGCTCCTGCACCGCGCGCTCGGCGATAAAGTTGAGCTGGTTGGCGATGATATCTTTGTGACCAATGTGAAATATATCCAGCGAGGTATCGATGAAAACCTGGCCAATGCCGCATTGATCAAACTGAACCAGATAGGCACCCTGAGTGAAACCATCGAAGCCGTCCAGTTGTGTCAGGATAACAACTGGGGAACCTTTATTTCGCACCGGAGCGGGGAAACCGTGGACAGCTTCATTGCAGATATGACCGTCGGCCTGCGGGCTGGTCACCTGAAAACCGGTGCACCCAGCCGTGGGGAGCGCATTGAGAAATACAATCAACTGATGCGTATTGAAGATGAATTAGGTGATGCCGCCATCTTCGCCGGTAAAGCCGCCTTCAAAAAACGCTGATTCCGTCACCCTTCCCGTATGCTCAGATACGGGAAGGGGTAGGGTGGTTCTGTGAACGGAAAAATACTCATACTGTAACAGCAACGGGGATCCAGGCAAACTGTCTGGTTTTCCTGATCGCTGATGCCTTTTTTAATATACTGCCGGATGATACCAGTGCCGTTGTAATCGCGCTGTTCATCGGGAGCGGTGCCCATCTTCTGATGCGTCACCTCCTTGACCGGAGTCCAGGTAAATCCGGGTAATCAGTACAAACAACTCAACGGGTTCAGGTCCTTCCGGTTCAGTTGTGGGTGACAGACAGGTAGTTGTTATGGGGAAAATTATTTTACTCCGCCATGGCGAAAGTTAGTTGAATCGCAAAATCGTTTTACCGGATGGGAAAATGTCCCGCTGATGCTGAAAGGAGTGGAGGAAACCCGGCGCGCAGCAAACCTGATAAAACGGTCCGGAATCAGTGTGCCACTACAATCATAGATGGAGCCTGCACATCCGTTCTGAACCGGGCAATTCATTCGCTCTGGCTGATAATGGAAGCGCTGAATCAATTGTGGTTACCGGTGGACAAATCATGGCGGTTAAATGAACGTCATTACGGTGCGCTTCAGGGAATGAACAAAGATGAAGCCACTCAACAGATTGGCCAGAAAATCGTTTATCACTGGCGGAGGAGCTATCGTGGTATCTCCCCTCCGTTGCCGGATGCACCTGCTTCACTTCATCGTGAGGCACGTTATCGTCATGTGTCCCTGACGGATTTGCCGGGGGGAGAAAGTCTGGAAATGACGCAACGAAGGTTGTTGCCTTACTGGCACCACGTCATTGTCCTGCGCGTCGCCAGTGGCGAAACCATGTTGCTGGTCAGTCATGCTAATACACTGCGTGCGCTGACCATGTTTATTGAGCAGATTGATGAAAATAAGGTTCCCGATCTGCATGTCCTGACGGGAATCCCCGTACTGTATGAAATGAATGAAAAACGGGCCATCACCGCACGTTATTCCCTTGAATGACGGTCTGATGGTGCCCTGATTTCAGCGAGGTGGTATGTACAAATCATTATTCGCGGTGGTGATAGGCGGATCGATCGGCTGTGTGATCCGCTGGATACTGTCCATGCGTCTCAATGCACTTTTCCCCAATCTTCCACCTGGTACCCTGGTGGTTAATCTGGTTGGCGGATTTATCATCGGTATGGCACTGGCCTTTTTTGTCCGGCAGCCTCACCTTGATCCCGCCTGGAAGTTTTTTATTACCACCGGCATATGTGGCGGTATGACAACCTTTTCCACCTTTTCTGCTGAGGTGGTGGTGTTACTTCAGAATGGCAATTATGCATGGGCTGTCATTTCCGTACTGACGCACGTAACTGGCTCGCTTCTGATGACTGCCACTGGTTTCTTTGTGATGACACTGCTGTAAAAGCATATGCGCCATACACTTAACCGCGCCATGTCTCCGGCAGATTTTCATTTTATCGCCATAACAACATACCTGACCTGCCGGGTCAGGTATTTCCGGAGAAGGGTGTATGGAGATGCTCCCTGAGAATATCGTGAAGGGACTTTCCGAAGCCGAGGTGCAGACCCGGCTGGGTCAATGTGGCTATAACGAAGTGCGTGAACAGCCTCCGGACCAGGTGCGTGCTATCCTCAAACGTCTGCTGGGTCCCATCCCCTGGATGCTCGAAATTGCGCTGGTACTTGAAGTGGTTCTGGGAAAGACGACTGAACCAGTGCGCGCTCAGACAACGACGAACCATCCATTCACCTCATTCGGAGGTCACAGATAGTCGCTGTCTCACACGCCGAATCCCCTCCTGAGTTCACCACGATCCAGCAGGTCATGGCGGCGTCCGGCGCCATGATCCTAGCAGTCGCAACCGGCAGCGACGGTCATCCCCATATCCGCGGGTTGCAATCATTAGTCGAAGCACTAGGCGATGATACGGCAGGACTCGTCAGGGATACGGTTTCCAGTGAAAGATTAGACTTATTGCTGCCGGCAGTAGTGTCAGCGTTGCCAGTGTGGCTGAAAGCAGCCCACCAATAATGGCAAATGCCATCGGTCCCCAGAAAACATCCCGGGCAATCGGCAGCATCCCGAGAATGGCCGCCGAAGCGGTCAGCATGATGGGGCGTGAACGGTGCAGCGCGGCGACTTTGATCGCCTCATCCGCAGTGAAACCATTTTTCATCCCCACATCCACTTCGCTAATAAGAATGACGGCATTACGGATGATCATCCCGGCCAGTGCAATGATCCCCAGCAGCGCCACAAACCCCATCGGTATGCCAAAAGGCAGCATAGCCACAACTATCCCAGGCAAACCAAACGGTGCCATCAGCAGGGCCAGCAGCATCGACGAAAAGCGTTGTAACTGAATCATCAGCAGTAACAGCATCACCATCAGCGTGACAGGCAATACCGCATACACTGAGCTGTTTCCTTTCTCCGATTCCACAACCACTCCACCTTCCTCCACACTGTAACCCGGCGGGAGACTCTCCCGGAAACCGGCAACCACCGGAGAGAGTGCCGATGACACGGTCTCTGCACGAACGCCGGGCGCGGTATCCGACTGAACCGTGATAAACGGCAACCGCTGCCGACGCCAGATAACCGGATCATCCAGCGTCCATTCTGGCGTGGCGACCTGTCCCAGGGGAACTTTATTCCCGGTCGATGATGTCAGCATCAGAGCATTCAGTAACGCCGGGTTTTGTCGTGAGGCTTCATTTCCCCGCAGCACCACATCAATCTGGCGGTTACGGTCGCGCAGGGTGGTCACGGTGGTTCCGGAAAACAGCGTGGCAAGCGTTCCTGCCAGTGACTGAGACGTCATGCCGGTGGCACGCGCCTGCGTCTGATCCACCCGCAGACGGATGACCCGCTCCGGTTCACCGGACGTCAGATTGACACCCCGGGTATCGGGATTGCGGGCAATCATCCCTGCCAGTTGCGTGGCCAGTTCACGTACACGGGTATTATCCGGCCCGGATACCCGGTATCTGACCGGCCAGCCCACCGGAGGGCCCAGCTCCAGTGTGGATACCCGGGTTGTGAGCGTACTGAAATCTTTCGACAGGATCTGCTCAAGCTGTTTCTGCAGCCGGTTTCTCGCCGCTTCATTTTTCGCCACTACGACCAGCTGGGCAATGTTCTCTTTCTGCAGCAGAACATCCATCGGCAGATAAAAACGCACAGCGCCGGAACCGATGTAGCTTGAGTAATGGTCAATATCAGGATTATCGCGCAACTTCGCTTCAAACTTCAGGACGTCGCGGTGCGTCTGTGCCTGGCTGACATTCTGCGGCAGAGTCAGGCTCACCAGCAGCTCCGGGCGATCGGACGCTGGGAAAAACTCACCCTGCATCAGCAGGGCTCCGCCCCCGGACAATATCAGTATCGCCAGGGCACAACCGAGTGTCTTGCGCCGGTGCTGCATCACCCGGTCGAGCAGGCGGGTATAATGACGGTGAAAGAAACTGTGCTTATGTGACTGATGTGAATGCTGTTCCGGCAGTAACCAGACGCCGGTAAGCGGCGAGAAAAGAACCGCAACCAGCCATGAGCTCAGCAGCGCTGTCAGTACCACCACAAACAGGGAGTAGCAGTATTCTCCTGCGCTCGATGCCGCAAATCCCACCGGTATAAATCCGGCAATCATCACCAGTGTCCCCGTCAGCATCGGGAACGCGGTGGTACGAAATACCTGCGTGGCGGCCACACTCAGGGCATCGCCAGCCTCAAGCCGCGACACCATGGCTTCTACGGTGATCATGGCATCATCAACCAGCAGTCCCAGTGCAATGATCAGGGCACCGAGGGAGATTCGCTGTAGCCCTATTCCGGCCAGTTCCATCCCGGTAAATGTCATGGCCAGCACCAGCGGAATGGCCACGGCGACCACCAGACCTGCCCGGCTGCCCAGCGAAACAAAAGAAACGGCCAGCACAATAATAACGGCCTCAACCAGCACCTGGACGAATCCTCCCACCGCGTCACTGACTACGGCCGACTGGTCTGCCACCTTCTCCACACTGATCCCGTAAGGAAGATGCGTGCGGATCCTGTCCATCGTCGCGTTCAGCGCCCGACCAAAATCAACAATATTTCCACCGCGAGCCATCGAAATCGCCAGCCCGAGTGCTGGTTTACCGTTAACCCTAAACTCCGGTGAGGGCGGATCTGCCTGCTGCAGTGTGACCGTGGCCAAATCGGTGAGTGGGATAAAACGGTTTCCGGTATGCAGCACAATTTGCCGCAGGCTGTCCACGGATGTGAAGGCGCCACTGACTTCCACCGACATATTTTCCTGTGATGTCCGGATACGTCCGGCGGGCGTGACGGCATTCTGTGCCTGCAGAGCCGCCGTCACCTGCTGAAGATCGAGTCCCATTCCCGACAGTTTCAGTGGATCAAAAGCAATCACCACCTGTTGTTCGCTGTCACCCAGCAGCGTAACTTTCCCTGTTCCCGGAACAGCCAGCAGAGATGTCCGGATATCATCGACGGTATCGCGTAACTGCCGGGGAGTGAAGCCGTCCGACGTGAAGCCATAAATTGTGCCGTATGTATCATCGAATTCATCATCCACGGCCGGGGTGGTGGTGCCGTCCGGCAGGGATGCCCGGATGTCGTCCATCTTTTTCCGCACGCTATACCAGATACCCGCAACCTCTGACGGCGGTGTGTCATCACGCAGGTTCACAAAAATCACCGACGAGCCCGGACGCGTGTAACTCTCGATATAATCCAGATGTGGGATTTCCTGGAGCTTCTTCTCCAGCGTGTCGGTGACGAAACTGACGGTATCTTTTACCGTTGCGCCCGGCCACTGTGCCGACACCACGGCGGTCTTAATGGTAAACGCCGGATCTTCGCTGCGCGGCAGATTTAGAAAGCTCATGACGCCTGTCACCGTGACCATCAGCATCAGAAAAGCCACCAGTTGTCGGTGGGCCAGTGCCCAGGCAGAAAGATTAAAACCGCCGGAAGCGTGCATAACATTTTTCATTTTTGGTTCTCCGTCAGCACGTTTTCCCCGTCACGTAACTGACTGACCCCGGCAGTGACCACCTGTTCACCGGCTGTCAGCCCTTTGCGGATGAGCACCGAATCGGTCATATAGGCCGCAATGTCAACGGGTGTCAGGCGCAGGCGATTTTTGCCGGTGTCCACCACGAACACTGCCGGTTTCTGTTCTTTCCTCGTCAGGGCAGATGCCGGTACCTGAAACACTTCACTGCCGCCCAGGGGTAATGACCCGGTGACCGTCGCCCCCATAGCCATTACCGCGGGTGCATTCTCAAGGTCATAGCGTACCCGCCAGGTCCGGGTCTGTGTGTCGGCCTGCGGGCTGATGTCACGCAGCGTTCCGGTTACCGACACCGACGGGTTATCCGCCATACGCAGGGTGAGTGTCTGCTGCTGTTTCAGGGTGTCAGCCAGAGCCCCCGGTACGCTGAAGACCGCATCACGGGCCCCTGACTGCGCCACCCGCAGGATTTCCTGTCCGGTGGTCACTACCTGTCCCGGACCGGCGCTGACGGTGGTGACCACCCCGGTAACCGGTGAGAGCAGTCGCGCATACCCCAGACGGTCCGCTGCACTGCTCAGGTCGGCCTGAGCGCTCTGCAGTTTTGCTGTTGCCGTGTCGCGGTTTGTGCGGGCCTCGTCAAGCTGAACCCGGGCAACCGCACCCTGCGGGGCAAGCAGCGTCATGCGTCGCAGGTTTATCTCAGCAAGCCTGGCGCTTGCCTCGGCTTCCTGTACTGCCGCCTGAGCACTGCGGTACTGATTACGCAAATCGGTATCATCCAGTTCAGCCAGTACCTGCCCGGCAACCACTGACTGCCCCACATCCGTGAGTCGTTTCACCATCCGGCCATCGGTACGGAAGCCGATAATCGTCTCTTCATGGGGCAATATTTCACCGGTCATCAGCGTCTGTCCGCCATGATTGCCGGCAGATACCTCCGTGGTCATCACCGGTCTTGGTGGGACATGGCGGGATACCGGCTCATTATCACAGCCGGTCAGTTGCAGGGCGAGGGCGAAAACCAGGGCTGAGCCCCGTCGCCAGAAAAGCAAAGACGCTATCAGGGGGATGAATGAATATGATGGCATGGCAGCCTCCGGAAAAAATGCTGCCATGAGTAAACCGCAGGTGTGTCCAGATACGTTCGACGAACCATCAAGATTTGGTCAAGAAAAGTGAAAAAGAAAACTCATACGGGCAGTTTCACCCGAAACAGGAGTCCGTTCCCCTCTTGCGGGATACTGGCGGTCAGCGTTCCGCCGTGAGACTCACAAATGGCTCTGGCAATCGACAGACCCAGTCCACTGCCTCCTGAATGACGGGAACGGGAAACATCAGAACGGGTAAACCGGTCAAACATCACCGGCAGAAAATCCGGTTCGACGCCCGCGCCGTAATCCCGGAAGGAGAACGTCCAGTAGCCTGACTGAACGGAACCCTGTATCGTTTGCTTCCCGCCTTCCGTCGCGTAACGCAGTGCGTTCTCCATTAAAATGGTAAAGACCTGTCCGATTCGCAGCGGGTCCGCACAACATTCTCCCGGAGGGATATCCGTGTCGTAACCGAAATGCCCGGCGGTAGCCTGTGGCCGTAGCCAGGCAATCTTTTCCTGCAGTAATCCGGCGGGTGAGAAGCGTTGTTTATTCAGCGTAAGCTGCCCTGCATCAGCCAGTGAGAGCAGGTGCAAATCATCAATCAGACGGCTGAGGCTCAGGAGCTGGTTCATCACCATATTCATCTGCGCTTTATCAGCCGGGAATACGCCGTCCATCATTCCCTGTAGACGGCCCACCGCGGCCGTCAGTGGAGAGCGCAGTTCATGCGCGGCTGCAACATGAGATGCCCGTAATTCCCGGTCATAACGTTCAAGTCTTTCGGCCATGGTATTGAAGTTCTGCGTAAACAACATCAATTCAGAGGGCGCACTTGCATCCATTTTTGAGCGAGTGGTAAAACGCCCCTGCGCTATCGCTGCGGAGGCTCGCGTCAGCAGACCGAACTGCCGGGCGAGAGGCCGGGCGGCCAGCAAACCGAGCATAATTATCAGCGGTGTCACAAACAGGACCAGCCCTCCCAGCGTCAGCCAGTCTGTTGACGCAATGGACGGATCTGAGAACTGCAGTCCGTACCAGTCATCAATAATTTCATGGTAACGGATGCGATTAAGATCGGGATTTTCCCGCAGATGCAGAAATTCCTGTCGTACCGCCTCCGGCATCCGATGCTGTACCCAGGCATCCAGCAGGGCAAAACGCAGCCACATGCACAGGGCGATAAGCACGACACTGCCGGCCGCCAGCGACAACACCCTGACGCAAATCCAGCGCCATAATGAACGGGACTCTCTTTTTTTCATGGCTGCAGATACCGGTAACCGATCCCTCTCACGCTGGTCAGCACACCGCTGACCCCCGCTTTTTCCAGTTTGCGGCGTAGGTTATAGATGTGTGTATCAACCACCCTCTCCAGCGCATCACTTTCCGGCAGGCAGTGTTCAAGCAGCGTCTGACGGGAACAGACGCTCCGGGGGCGGGTCATCATCATGTCCAGCAGTGAAAACTCGGTGGGGGTCAGCTCAAGGTGCACCCGGTTTTCATCGTGAATAACAGCGACTGACATGGTGTCCCGGTTGAGTTCAACGGCCCCCACCCGGCGATAATTTTCAGCGCTAGCATGCGCTGCCGCCCCACGCCGTAACACCGCCTGCACCCGGGCCACGACCTCACCCGGATGATAAGGTTTGACGACATAATCATCCGCACCGAAGCGTAAGGCCCCGATACGGTCCGGGGCCTCGCCCATTGCGGTGACCATTATCACGGGAACATCGGATTCGCGGCGCAGCCGGCTGAGTATTTCTGTTCCGGTCATACCCGGCAGCATGATATCAAGCAGAATAAGTGCAGGATGCTGGGTAAGGGCGGCTTCAAGTCCTGCTTTTCCATCATGGGCCAGTATGACCCCGAAGTTTTCACGGCGAAGATAGGCTTCGAGCACATTCGCCGCATCCCGGTCGTCCTCGATAATCAGAATACGTTTTGTGTTCATTCATTCTGCCTTGATGGTTTCTTGATGGTTTCCACGCTGAGTCTTGATAAAGCATCGTCATAATCCACTGCGGGTGGCCGGGCGGGTCACAGCTTACCGTAATGCATAAACATAAAACGAGGGATATATGATGGCAACGTATTCGTCTGTAACAGGGTGTACAGTGATCCTGCTGGCAGCGACCTGCGGGTCCGCTATTGCCGACAGCGGCAATCAGGATGGAGTGACGGTGGGGATAATGGGAGAAAACGCCCCCCGCTACAGTGGCGCGGATAAGCAGCACTGGACAGTGATGCCTTCCCTGCAGGTCCGTAAAGGCGCGTTTTTCTTCGACTCAACAAAAGGTATCGGTTATGACCTGCAGACGGATAATGGCCTCTATTTTGAAAATGCGTTCGGATACAGTTTTGGCCGTGCCGATCAAAATTCATCGTGGCGCGATGGTTCTGACAAACTGAAAGGAATGGGAAACATCCGTGGTGCACTGAACACGCAGGTTGCTGTTGGCTGGCAGGTGAACAGCTGGTTTACCCCGGAAATCCGTGCAACTCTGCCGCTGACGGATTCACAGGGGGTACAGTACCAGGCCTCGCTGACGCTCGTGCCCTGGCAGAACGACACAGATACGGTTGCCCTGCAGGGCGCGGCACTTTTTGGTGACGCCCGGTACATTAACACCTGGTACGGCGTTAATGCTGCCCAGAGCCGCACAACCGGTTTCCGGGAATACAACCGTAGCGCAGGATTTTATGCTACGCAGACTACCCTGAGCTGGCAGCATCAGTTTAATGAACACTGGGGCACCCTACTGGGCGCTTCATATGCCTGGCTTGCGGATAAAACCAGTGACAGTCCTGTTGTGTCAGCGCGAGACAATATCAGCGGTTTTGCTGGTATCAACTGGACATTCTGACACGCCAGGAACTGGCAGAGTCTCCGAAAAGTGGACTATCAGAAACATATATTTGAATGTTGATATCAGATGATGTTTTGCGAGTCATCTACTGGCTTGGAAATGGCTTCAAGCCCTGAGTGATATATCACCGGAAGATTACGAGCAGGAGCATGTACTATTACACTTTCAGTGGAGTGGATTATAAGCGCAGGATAATAGCATATGAGGACAGCATTAAAATTCATTACATTCCCAAATCCTTTATCTATATTCTCGCTAGTATAAAATCATGTATAGCGAAAGAAAACCCTAGCACCTTAAATAAGACCGCACCGACAGTCTTTTGCGCCGAGGTTCTTCTCCCCCCCATAAACAATGACCACGAAAATATCAGGAAAACTACGACATCACATGTCAGATGGGCCGAATCCCAGCTTAACCAGAATTGACGAATGAATACTTGAAAAATTTGACATAAATTGAATATCGTCATTCCATAATAGTATGGGCATAGTACGAACTGCCAGCTAGTTTGTTCCGTCCGTTGAGTCTCTAACTGACTATTATTTTAAGACTAACATATCAGTCTCTTTGATTTTTAGATAGCAATAATATTTGCTGATATTACTTCATTGAGTACTTCTACCGCCATACTGGCATCAAGATTCTTGACCGACACATAGACCTTTATATGAGCCTCCACGCTATCGAGAATTATCTCGAACGTACGGTCAAGCTCTTCTGGATAGTAGTTCATCACGCTGTCGAACACGCTATTGTACGATGCCCTGACAATCCCATTACATACCGTAAGGAATAAGGCGATATTTCTCATTCAGAACTGAATCACATGCGGTAGCAGGAGGATGAAAATCAGCTACTGAAGAAACAGGTGGCTGGCCTGAGTGTGGACAAGGAGATGCTTCAGGAGATGCTGAAGCAAAAGTTCTAAGGCCGGCACAGAAATACCAGTCGGTGCATTCTCTGCGGGAAGCATATCGTATCAACGCCTACCGGGGACGCGGGTTACTAATGCAAAGCAGAACTGTTTAACCGCCGCTATCGGACATAAATACTGGATTTTAATCTATTTAGAACTCAGAATGAGGTACGGGAGAATTACATTATGCTGGCTGAGGTAATACAATAACGAGCGGCCTCATGAATCTCTGAATAACCTGATACAGGAAGAGGTATCGGCTGATGACTGAAAACCCGGAGCTATCAAGAAGTGCATGGAACAAAAATGGCATGCTTAAACTTACAGCGTTTGGTTTACGTATACTTCGCTCTTCTTACTTTTTATGATGATAAATTTGGCATACCACCCTGTTCTTAATATATTTAAAAAAAACCAAATACTCCCTCCACAAATACTTGACGTCACATGATACATTAATGAGGCCTTAAAAGAAAAAACCGATGATTTAGTAAATCACACATAAATATTGAACACAATACATTTAACATAGAGAAAAAATTAGTGAGTTAAGTAATAGACATATTAAATCAAAACTACAACTCAAGACATCTAAACACCCCACCATGGTGCATAATAATAACAGAAATACTTCTAACCGTAAGGATACATGATAAAAAATGGTTACCACAGCGGGGAGGTAACCATTTTTAGTTAACTACTCTCTCGGAGGAAAACCTGCCTCACGTAAAGCATTAGCAACTTGTTCAGTAGATAAAGAAGTTTTCACTTCGATCTTACGAGTCGGTGGATCAGTTATGATACTTGCCTCAGGATCAATATTTTGAATCACTTTAGTCACTGTCCGGGCACATCCGCCGCATGTCATATTTTCTAGATGTAATTGCATATATATATCCTATTTAGTTGTAGTAACTTCAATGATAGAACTTGCCACCGTTGTAAGGTCAAGCCCTATCGCCAAAAATTTTCGTGCTTATATTCTCTGACTAAGCGTTTCACCTGAGGTGGGGATATATACTGCCCCAAAGTATTTCAAGTAAACCGTTCAGTTGTGCTTTCTGCCGGCTGTCGGGCAACAAGACGAAGACGTAGCAGTCCTCGCAGTAAAAGAAGTGGTTGCCGCGCCGTAACCCCTTATCCCTACGACAATGCAATACGCGGGCGGTTTTATCCCTCCACCCACGTATTGCCGACCTTATCGCCAGACAGTGGCGTTAACCTGCCCGGAGAGTTATGGCTTAGCCGGAGAGCTTTCTGTCCATCCGCCCCCCAGCGCTTTATACAAATTGACCAAATTGCTCATTCGCGCCAGTCGGGTCTGAACCAGAGTTTGCTGTGCACTGAACAGCGCTCGTTGCGCGTCAAGCTCCGCCAGATTATCGTCAATACCGGCCCGGAAGCGCTGTGAGGCCAATTCATAGTTAGCCTGGCTGGCCTGCACCAACAATTGTTCTGAACGGAATTGATCGTCCAGGGTTTGTCTGCCCGCCAGGCCATCAGCCACTTCGCGGAAGGCAACCTGAATCGCCTTCTCGTAATTCGCAATTTCGATGCGCTTTTGTACCTGGGCTAGGTCCAGATTGGCGCGCAGAGCGCCTCCCCGGAAAATAGGCAACGAGATTTGCGGAACAAAACTCCAGGCCGCTGACCCCGGCTCGAACAACCCGTCCAGACTCGAACTGGCCGTACCAGCCGATCCTGTCAAACTGATTGCCGGGAAAAATGCCGCGCGAGCGGCCCCGATATTGGCATTGGCCGCACGCAGTTGCTGCTCTGCCGCACGGACATCCGGACGACGCACCAGCAATTCTGCCGGCAAGCCCGCCGGCAACGCGGAAGGGATGATGTCATCGGGCAAGGTATTCGCCTTATCCAGGCTGGCCGAGAGTTCGGCCGTCAATGGCTGCCCTAAAAGCAAAACCAGTGCATTGCGATCCTGCGCCGCCACCCTCGTATAAGCAGCCTGACTGACTTCCGCAGTACGCAACGCAATCTCTGCGCGCCGCAAATCAATTTGCGTTGCATTACCCGCATCAAACAGCGCCTGG
The DNA here is from genome assembly GCF_049237025.1 of Enterobacter cloacae complex sp. SYL001. Taxonomy (NCBI): domain Bacteria; kingdom Pseudomonadati; phylum Pseudomonadota; class Gammaproteobacteria; order Enterobacterales; family Enterobacteriaceae; genus Enterobacter; species Enterobacter cloacae complex sp. SYL001. Next base: position 212,224 of record NZ_JBMKJI010000004.1, read on the forward strand.
GTCAATGCGTAAGTCCTCTTTTGCGTGCTCAGCGTATCGTGAGCCAGTTGCAGCAACTCCTGATCCGCACGCAACGTCAGATAAGCGTTTGTCACCTCAGCGAGCAGGCTCAGCCTTGCCGCAATCCGTGTTTCATCCAACGCCAGGTACGTTGCCAGCGCCCGATCGCTGAGGCTACGAACCCGTCCCCACAAATCCAGCTCCCAGGCTGACACCGCACCATTAACGTCATAACTCCGCGTTATCTGCGTTGTACCACTCGGGCTGACATCTGCGGGCAGACGCTGCACGGTAGCGCCCGCATCCACATTCAGTGTTGGCAACATATCGGCACGACGGATCCGGTACTGAGCCCGCGCGGCCTCAACATCCAGCACCGACTTGCGCAGATCGCGGTTGTTTGCCAACGCGACCTCAAGTAATTGTTGCAACAACGGATCACGATAGAAATCGCGCCAACCGATATCAGCCACGGCAGTCTGAGCCGCTGAAACTGTTCCCTGAGCATAAGCCGCTCCCGAAGGATAGCTTGAGCTCGTTGGTGCAGAAGGCCGTTCGTAGTCCGGCGCCATAGTACAACCGGCCAATACCAGCGCCATCGCCAGCACCGAGAGTTTATTAATACGATGGTTCATTTCATACTCTGCTTTCATTATTCTCTCTCCGCCCGTCATGGCCGTGAATCACTGATTGCCCGCTGTGCCTGCTTGATTTCCCGGCGAATAACCAGCTTACGGACCACGACATAGAACACTGGCGTCAACAAGAGTCCGAACAGCGTCACCCCCAGCATCCCGGCAAACACGGCAATCCCCATGGCATGACGCATTTCCGCACCGGCACCGCTCGCGATCACCAAAGGCACAACCCCCGCAATAAATGCCAACGAGGTCATCAGTATCGGGCGCAGACGCAGGCGAGCGGCCTCCAGCACAGCAGCCAGAGGATCGACGCCTTCACTCTCTCTGGCGCGAGCGAACTCGACGATCAGGATTGCGTTTTTCGCCGCCAGTCCCACCAGCACCACAAAACCAATCTGCGTGAAGATGTTGTTATCTCCATTCGATAGCCAAACCCCGGCGATCGCGGAAAGTAATGCCATTGGGGCAATTAACAGCACCGCAAACGGCAGCGACCAGCTGTTGTATTGTGCGGCCAGGATCAGGAACGCCAGGAACACCGCCAACGGGAAGATATACAGCGCCGAGTTGCCAGTCTGCTTCTCCTGGTAAGTCAGATCGGTCCATTCGTATGTCATTCCCTCAGGCAGCGTTTCACTAACGATCTTCTCAATAGCTGCCGTTGCCTGTCCGGAGGAGTAGCCAGGCGCTGCGCCACCGGTAATATCCGCCGACGGATAACCGTTGTAACGCATAACACGGTCTGGTCCAGAGGTACGGGTAATGTTCACCAGCGTTCCCAGTGGGATCATGTCACCCGCGGCATTACGCACTTTAAGCAACCCGATATCTTCAGGCTGCATACGGAATTGCGCATCCGCCTGAGTGATCACCCGATACGTACGACCGAAGCGGTTAAAGTCATTTACATACAGCGACCCCAGATTCACCTGCAACGTATCAAAGATATCGGTCAGTGCGACGCCCTGAGACTTGGCTTTGACGCGGTCGATATCAACCTGCAACTGAGGTGCGTTGGTCTGGAAACTGGCCATCATCCCTGCCAGTTCAGGAGCCTGCATGGCCTTCGCCATAACCATCCCTTGAACACGGGTCAGCTCTTCAAAGCCAAGCCCTGCCCGGTCTTCGATCTGGAGTTTAAATCCTCCCATGCTGCCCAGCCCCGGTACCGGTGGTGGCGGGAAGATCCCGACAAAACCGTCAGGTATCTGGCTAAATTTCCCCATCAGGCTACCGGCAATAGCCTCGGCAGACAGCGAAGGATCCTTACGTTCACTGAAGGGTTTCAGCATGGTAAACATCAATGCGGAGTTAGGCATGTTAGGGCCGTTTACCGACAACCCAGGAAACGCCACGACGCTTTCCACTCCAGGTTCCGCCAGCGCAATTCGGGACATCTCTTTCACTACGGCTTCCGTGCGATCCAACGAGGCGCCGGAAGGCAATTGAGCAATCCCAACCAGATAGTATTTGTCCTGAGCGGGCACAAAACCGTTAGGAACCTGCTGGAACCCCAACAGTGTCAGGCCCAGGAAACCGGCATACAGCACCAGCACGATGATACTGCCGCGTACGGCCCGGCGGACTGCGCCAACGTAGTTGTTCGACAATCTATCGAAGAAAGCGTTAAAGCGACGGAAGAAACCACCGAATACGCGATCCATGATGCGCGTCAACCTGTCGGCCTGCGCCATATCCTGATGGGGTCTAAGCAGAACCGATGCCAGCGCCGGCGACAACGTCAACGAGTTGATCGCAGACAAGATCGTCGAAATGGCGATGGTCAGCGCGAACTGGCGATAGAACTCCCCCTGCAATCCTGACAGGAACGCAGAAGGAATAAACACAGCAGCCAAAACGGAAGTAATGGCTAAAATAGGGCCAGTCACCTCGTCCATGGCCCTTCTTGCCGCTTCTTTCGGAGAACGGCCCTGTGCAATATGCCGTTCGACGTTTTCAACCACCACAATGGCATCATCGACAACGATACCAATCGATAACACCAGACCAAACAACGACAGCGTGTTGAGCGAAAAGCCGAACAAATACATGAGGGCGAAAGTACCGACCAACGAAATAGGTACCGCGACCAGAGGGATGATCGAAGCCCGCCAGGTTTGCAGGAACAGCATCACCACCAGTACCACCAACACCGTCGCCTCCAGCAACGTCATTGCCACTGATTTCAACGAGGCGCTGACAAACACTGTCGGGTCATAAGCGATACGGTATTCGATACCTTCCGGGAAGTTGGCCTGCAGCCTCGCCATCGTCGCCCGAACCGAGGCAGAGACGTCCAGCGCATTGGCGCCTGGCGTCATAACGATGTGCATACCCACGGCATTTTTATCGTCCAGCAGGCTGCGCAGGGAATAGTTGTCCGATCCCAATTCCAGACGCGCAACATCGCGCAGGCGGGTAACCTGCCCGTCAGCGCCAGCTTTGATCACGATATCGCCAAACTGCTCAACGGTGGTCAGACGCCCCTGGGCATTGATACTGACTTCGAAGGCTGAGGAGCTGTTCGGCTGTTGACCGACAGAACCGGCCGCGACCTGGACATTCTGCTCACGAATTGCTGCGGTCACATCACTGGCCGTCAAACCGCGGGAAGCGACTTTGGTCGGATCCAGCCAGACGCGCATCGCGTATTCACCCTCGCCCCCAAGCGTGACGCTGGCAATACCTGGCAAGCGTGATAGCTCATCACGCACGTTCAACATGGCATAGTTGGAAACATAAAGCGGATCGTAGCGATCGCCCTGTGCAAATATATGCACAACCATGAGGATATCCGGTGACGTTTTCTCCGTCACGACACCGATCTGCTGCACCTCAGTCGGCAAGCGCGGCAAGGCCCGAGAAACCCGGTTCTGCACCTGAATCTGCGCAATATCGGGGTCGGTTCCCTGCCGGAATGAAATCGTCAAGACCATTCGACCGTCGGCAGACATCTGGGAACTCATGTACAACATGCCTTCCACCCCGTTGATTGCCTGTTCCAGTGGAGCAGCAACGGTGTCAGCAATCACCTTAGGGTTAGCACCAGGGTAGCTTGCCGAAACCTGCACGGTAGGCGGTGTTACCGATGGGTATTCACTCAGCGGAAGCTGAAAGAAAGCCAGAGCGCCAGCTATCAGCATAAACACCGATAACACAATCGCGAAAATAGGCCGCTGGATGAAGAAGTGTGGGAATTTCATTATTGGCCTCCCCCTTCAACGGAGCCGGCTTTTTCCCCCTCGCTAACCGACGCGCCAGAAGCCTGCATCGGGGTCAAACGCGGCGTCACCGCCATACCGGGACGCACCAGCCCCTTGATAATAATGTTCTCACCGGCTTTCAGGCCACTCTTGACCACGCGCAAACCATCAACCACCGCGCCCAGCTCAATCGGGCGATACTGCGCCTTATTATCCGCACCCACCACCAGGACATAGTTGCGTCCCTGATCGCTCCCTATCGCCTGATCGTCAATCAGAATCGCCTGATGTGCCGCACCGGTGGCCAGCTGCACGCGGGCAAAGGCACCTGGCGTCAGTTTCCCATCGTCGTTAGGGATTACGGCACGTACCCTGACAGTACCGGTACTACGATCGATCTGATTCCCGACAAAATCGAGCGTTCCCTGATGCGGGAAACCTTTTTCTGTCGCCAGCCCAACATGCACGGGTAAACGCTCTTCCACCTTGTTAACTGCGTCAGGACGTGCCTTGCTGACTGAATTAAGGAACGTCGCTTCGTCAATATCAAAGTAAGCGTATAGCGGATTGACGGAAACAATCGTTGTCAATAGCGTCGCAGATCCCGTACCACCGCCGCTGACCAGATTTCCCTCAGTCACCAGCATGCGATCCACGCGGCCGGTAATCGGTGCCACCACGCGCGAATAAGACAAGTCCAGTTTCGCCGCCGCAACCTCGGCCTTTGCAGCCTGCACCTCAGCCTGACGAGCATGACGTGTAGAAGCGGCGTCATCGTAATCTTTCCGGGATACCGCGCCATTGTTCACCAGCCGACCAACTCGTTCAAAATCGCGATTGGCCTGGATAGCCAGCGCTTCTGCCTGCTTGAGTCGTGCTTGCGCGCTGTCAAGAGCCACCTGGAATGGACGAGGATCAATTTGGAACAGCAGCTGCCCCTGACGCACCATGCTGCCTTCAGGTACGCTGACAGCGTCGATGGTACCGCCAACGCGTGGGCGTAGCTCTACGGTTTTTGGGGCCGCCAATGAACCGGTAAACTCTGCCGAAGGGACTATCTGACGCGAGAGCACTTCGGCTACGGGAACCTGGGGAGCCATAGGTGCGGCCGCTGCGGCCGGCTCATCGTTGCCGCCACTATCCCGGGCAAACGCAATCCCGGCAGTGGCGATGATTGCGGCCGACACAATCAGAACCCCAATTTTCATTTTCATAACAGTGATCCTTTCATACGCCACAGGCAGCCCCGGCCCATCCGAAAACGGCGCTGTAGCAATTTCTTACAAGGCTAAAGGTTGATGTTACTGGAAGGTCAAGCACACCAATTAAAAAAAATGAAAAACATCCAATCAGGCTTAATTAATATTTAATGTGTAAGCGTTAAACGAGCGCCGTATTGACGATTATTTATCGGGAAGAACCACGTTCCATGGAAGTAGTTCGGCCACTTTGTTGCTGGACTACTCCGGTAGTATGCTCAAGATATGGCGAAGGTAGTGACCCATGCAGCAATTGAGCTCACCGCTGAAGACTCACGCCAGACCTTCCCCCTTCTCCCGGGATAGCCGCCTGCGGCAGCATGTCATTCGTCATCGCGCTGCCAACCTGACCATTCAGAACCAGCGGCACAACATGCCGCATTTCTTTACGCAACTGGCTGATTTGCTAGCGCGGGACCAGCAGATGATTGGTAGGTGCTTGGCTGTCCGCGTGTCTCCGGGGTCAGACACTGACCTTTACTGACAGCTGGCGGCCCCCATTAAGGTCGGAACCACAGTACTTGGCGGGCTGTGCTGCAGGCGCTGATACTGCCCCAGTACCAGTTCGGCGCTGTTCAGAACATTTAGCATCCAGAACGGGGACATGTCTGCCATGCGCTCGTTACTATAGGGCAGGATCGTCTACCGGGGTGGGGTCAGTCCATCAACGGCTCGGAAGTGTCTAGATTACCCGTGGCGATTCAAGAAGGTTGAATATGATTCCCGACTCATTAATGGAACGCTGCATGATGTTATGCATTACGGGTTGACATTACGATGTGACGGGCCGGGTTAGCTGTATGGAGCCTGTACACAAGTTTGTGTAATTGCCTGATTTTGATATGTTCAATTCAACATCAAAAGCAGGTTACTTTATGGACGAAAAACAGTTGTAGGCTCTGGCTAACGAACTGACCAAAAATCTCAAAACCCCTGACGATCTCAACCAGTTCGATCGCCTGCTGAAAAAAATCAACGTTGAGCGCCGCCTCAACGCCGAAATGCTCCATCACCTCGGCTACGGTAAACATCAGTCTAAACCGGGTGCCAACTCCCGCAACGGCTATTTCACAAAAACCGTTACCACCGGCGATGGCCCGCTGGAACTGCGTACGCCGTGCGATCGTGACGGCTCCTTCGAGCCCCAACTGGTGAAGAAAAACCAGACCCGGATCACCGGGATGGATAACCAAATCCTGTCACTGTACGCCAAAGGGATGACCACCCGTGAGATAGTGGCTGCGTTCAAAGAGTTGTATGACGCGGATGTCTCACCGACGCTGGTAGTCCTTCATGCTCCGGAAGGTCAGACTGATGTTGTCTTCACTGCCATCATCAGCAAGCGTGTTTTTAACGGTAAGATTGACTTTTGGGGAATATTCAGAAATGACAGAATCACAATTATTTTTATTCAAATCAACTTTTTTGCGCTCAGACAAGGGGCAGACTCCTGACCATTACTGAAGTCGCCCGCCACGAGCAATTTCAGGGGGAGCTCCGTTTTCTTGCTCGCACCACCGGTATGCAAATCAAGTTTTAAATTAATACGCGCTTTAGGGATTTCGGACTGAAAGGAAGAATTAGACATGGCTGTCCCTGTTCTATGGAGTGATAGAAACGGTCAATGCCAGTGAAAAATAAATAAGAAAAAATTACCCAGCCAGAACAACTTTCCGGTTCGCGTCATCCGACGTAAATAAAAATCCCGGAACCAAAAAAAGCGGGCGCATTCCATCCACCAGCATGTCGACACTGTATTTTCTGGGTATTTGTCTGAAATGAAAAATTTCGGATAAGGCCCAATGGCTGGAGTTTGGGAACGTTCCCTGCCAGATCGAAAATGAAAAAATGTAACAAAGATTTACATTCCTGGCTTTTAACAAAAAAAATATCATCTTTCTGATTTATAAAAATTTTACACCATAACCCTTCAGGCCCCGCGGGATAAGGATGTACAGAAAATGATCAATTTGGCTTAGGGTGTATATTTGTACAAAATATCACCAGTCACGTGAAATATCTGATTTTGTACTTTTATCAGAAATTGAGAAGCTGGACGTGACTGAGCATGTGAAAAACTGGCGACAGTTTCAGGTTTCCATCATTTCTTATTATTCACGTAAACCGGGCTTATTTATTTTTTTTCAGATTAAAGGAATTGCAACGCCCGGACTTTACGCATATCTCATACCTGTACCAGCGATATGAATATCTCAGCCGCCGGTGCATTAGCGCGACCAGGAACAACACCCGTTCGGTTTACAGAAAGACAGACGTGGACAGTGATGAGCTTTGCTGCGGGTTGAGAACGGTTGTTTTACTGCTCAAGGTTGTAACACGATCCGATTCGACTCCAGCATGACAGCCGACAGTGTATGAGCCGCAAAAACAGCCATACAGGCTGACAAGTCGCCATTCACAAGAAACTCAACCGGCGCAACGAGTTTCCCTCCATCCGAAAATCCGCAGGTCAGTGCCGACTTCCTTACCAGCAGTGCATTCGCATCGCTGTATTCCAGGGCCAGAAGCGTTTCATTGTCCCAGTCCCTGTCACTCACCGCTGCATTGACCCAGCCCCGCGATTTAAGCTGTTCAATTGCGTACGTCAGCCGATACAAATCCGACTGCGCTGACACCGGTCCGGTGCACGAAGACCACAGATATTCCAGACGACTGAATAAGCTGGCGGCAAGGCCTTTGTTACGCCCCAGCGTCAGCAATCCCTCAATATCAGATGCGATTGCACGTGGAAACCGTTTTTGCTTATACGCCACCGTTAACCAGCGCAGTATAAATGCATGCGTGCTGAGTGGCGACAATGCCTGACCATCCTGCTGAGCGGTACGTAAGGCGACAAGGGCGCACCAGGCGAAATGCGCAAGTGCTGTGACGGTTTGTTCCGGGGGTAAGGTATCGTGAGCTTTTTTCATTCAGGGATTATATCGGCGCTGCAGACACCGGGGAAGACCTGGATAACTCCCCCATTAATTAGAGAAGCTATTACTTTCACGGACAAATCATCCCCGTTCTGGCCGTTGCTATTGGCTCTGACATGGCCTTAACATGCACGGTAAGCTGGTTAAAGGGTGTTGCGAAGACTCCCTGAGCGACGCGGTTAATAATGATCTGCGTCATACTCGTTACACCGTCAGTGCAGGCGGTACCGGTCACCTTTTGCCATGCGTCGGCGATGATGGCGTTAAGCCCCGGAGGCGCACTGTCGGTCAGTTGCAGGTTTCGCCCTGTACCCAGCGTATCGAGATTGAGCAGCAGCACCATTTTGCACTCCGGTGCGCTGGCCGTCTCCCATATCCAGCGTAACAGCGTCGGGAGTGAACGATGTCGTGCCTGCTGACGCTGGCGCGAATATTCGCCGGTGCGCTGCCAGACTTCAGAGTGAAAACGCAGAATCAATGACCGGTATTCGCTCATGGCTTCACGATACGGTAGCGCCAGCGTAAAGCTGAATGCCGCCAGTCGCGGGTAATGGTCAACGGCCTGTTGCAGAAATGCACGCGTGCTGACGGCATCCGCGCTGACAGCATCAGACGCCCGTATGTAAGAATGATTCATAATGCAGACTCTCTTTAGGTTAAATCAGGGAGGACACCGCCTCTACGGCGGTATCTGGTTCATAAAGACGGGGAACTATCTGGTACTGCAGCAGTAGTTTCTCTGCCAGTGCGCTTCTTCGATGCTGTAGATACCAGTCAGACACCGGGGACAGTGCTTCACGCCCTGGTAATGGTCGCCGCACCACACGCAGTACCAGGAGAGCACCATTACCGTCGCTTCCAGCCCGTTGATGAGACTGCGCAGCTTTCGGTGCCGGGCTTCGGTTTTCACTTCCGGGTCAAGGTGGGCGCAGGCCATCAGCACATGCCGGGCCACGCTCTGCTGGTCATGTTCAAACCACGGCGGCTCCCCGTATGTCCCCGCATGGAGCACCAGTCGACAGCCGCAGGACGCGCAGCTCCATATCTGCCCCGGCGCACTCACGGCCTCCCCGGCTGTCGCGAAGTGGCCTTCGCGGTCATTGGCCAGATAACATTTCAGCATGCGCATGCCGTCACTTCCTCTATCCGGTTGGTATCAGCACGCACATCACTGTGCTCGCCCGTCCGGCAGGTGAGGCAGTAGCGCTCACCGTGGTAATCACTGCCGCAGCCGTGACAGTGCCAGTCTGCGTAGAAAACCAGGGGACGGGCTTCCGGTACATAAGACTGCAGTTGCCGGATATGGCGGGTCTCCCTCACCCCGGGCTTTACATACGGGCAGTGCTGTCGACCGTTCTCCGAAAGCTTTGCTGCATGATGTTCAAACCACGGACGTTCGGTGTCGTATTCAGGATGGTACTGCAGGGCACTGGCACACAGATGGCAGCTGTAGCGGTCATACGGCGCGGTCTGCGCGGTTATGGCTCCCGTGAGACGGCCGTTGCCGTCCAGAGCCATAAACGATTTTGCATACATAGTGGTACTCTCCTTACCGCCAGACGACACGCAGGCGTCAGCCGTCCCGGTACGGGCAGCGTGGCAGGGTGAATGGCGGTTCAGTTATGCGTTAGCGGGTCGGTACGGTTGGTGGTCGGCACCGGAATACAGAAAGGTTACGGTTGTGCAGGTGCGTCGGTGGGTCTGAAACAAACGGGACAGGGTCTGGCGCCACAGTACTGTCGCCGGCAACGGGGACACGTCCAGCGAACCGGGATGGCCTGTGGCTGAGTGCGGCGTCGTTTTTCCATTCAGATATCCTCCCTGCTCAGACGCCACGGGAATCAGCAATACGCTGCTGCATCCAGGCTTCCACCTCGCTTCTGCGCCAGCGGGAGCTGCGCCCCAGCTTGATGGGTTTCGGAAACAACCCGTCGCCAATCAGTTTGTAAAACCATTTGTCGGTCATCCCGGTAAACGTGGTGATAAAGGTCATGTCGATAAGCGGGTCCTGAGCTGAAAGCAGTGTGTCAGGGCTGGCATTAATATTCGTATTCAACGTGGTCATGGTATTTTTCTCCCTCTGAGGATATGGCTATCGGGAGACGTCCGGTGGTGGTTGAATCATGGGGTTACCGGTTCTCCTCAGAGGATAGGGGAACGTTGTAAAAAATTACCCGGCCCGCACAATCAGGCCTGATGAATCGAGATATGTCTGGCTCAGCCACGGCTGCAACCGAAGTTACGCTCACCGTCACCGGTGATTTTGGTCTCCAGCTTGGCTAAATAGGCCGCCTGCGACAGGGCCTGTTGCAGTTGAGCACCATCGCCACGTGTCAACCATGAGACTGGACTCGCCGGGAAACGAGCCAGAACGGCATGCGCCTGTGCATCCACCTTCAGGGCGCTGCACCACGCTTGTTTAATCATACCTGCAAGCGAATCCGGGTCTTTGTAATCTCCCGGTCCGCACCACGTATCGCGGTTCAGCAACAGCACCGCGTGGTAATGCTTCTTCCCTTTGATTTCACCAAACTCCCGCGCCCAGATAAAACGCAGCGTGGTCGGCCAGACGCGTTTGCCCTCGCGACGTTGACGCGTCTGAAGGGCATCAATCCGGGCTTTCAGGGAATCGGTGAAGCGGGAGATAACAGCAGCATCGGTGGCCGCTGGCGTATCCGGCAGACGGAGGTCAACACGCAGGGCCAGTAAGCGGGTGTAAGCGTTAAGAGCGCAACTGAAGGTATCAGCGATGCGTTGCTGCCAGTAAGGGTCGTATGTGTAACTCATTAAAATGGACTCCGGTGGGTTATCGTTCATAACCATTACCGGTGCTGTTAAAAAAAACTTATTGCCTTCAGCGAGTCCGCCAGTCGATCCCTCAGAGACGGCTGGCTTCAGTAAAATATCGTGGCTGGCAGAATGATTGCGTAAAGGGTAATCGCCTCTCAGAAATCGGTTCTAATGCCGGGTGACCCGAAGGCTGCGAAAAAACAGTCTTCCCGTTAGACGATGGCGGGTACGCTTGACATAAGCGGCGTCAACGAGTTCATCGGGTGGCAAATCACGGGTGATATTACAAATCGTCGCCAGTGCTGTATCGGAGAGTTTAAAACTCCGTGACAAGGCGTAGTAATCCCCGGTTTTTTGGTTACTGATGTTATCGAATAACGCTCTGAAGAAATCCGTCTGTGAAGGTCTGCGGGCGTTGATAATTGCCTCTGTCGCTTCATCCCTGAATGTTACCTCCACCTCTTCCATCCCCAGTGAGCGAATGATCCCGGCAATGTCAGGCCAGTAGCGAAGATCGAAACTGTTAAGTCGCTGCAATTCTGGCTTACAGAAGCAGCTGAAGATTGCGATGCCCTTGTATTGACCTGGACCCAAAATAGGTTGTGGTTACCCTGAAAAGCAAATATTACCCCAGAGGGATGTATATACCCGGGGCAAGAGCCCCTGTACCAGTCCCTCATTGCTGTCATGATATTATTACCCCGTTCAATAAGCCCGATAAATAATCGTTATCGGGACTACTGCTAAAACGCCCTGTAACGCATCAGGAGCGCCATATTCATACTAACCACAGATTTCCACTATCGTGTTATTCAATGCGCTTATGCAGGCTCACAGGAAGCTATGGCGGTATAAGACACTACAGCGCTCAATTACTTATTAAATAGCTTGCGGTGATTACCAGGATAATCACCCTATTCCACGTCACCTCAATCGGGTTATTCTGTTTACGATACAATCATGACTATTATCACCAACACGGATAATGCCCCGTTTACAGTCGTTACCAATGGCCTTGTTTACACATATCAAAAAACTTTCAGGGATAACGGGTCACCGTAGTATCTGTAACTGACAGGTATTGTAAGCGTCAATATCAGGCAGACAGAGCAATACCGACAGGCTTACTACAGGTTAGTTCACTGACTGAGCATTTAACGCTCATCACTAATACGCAGACCAGTAATAAACCATTGATACTCACCTGCTGATTTTCAGGCATGACCATTCACCCAAAACGTTACTGTTAACCAGTAACCACCCTGTCGTTATGATTATTAGATTACTGATGTTAATCATCTTCACTTTTATCCTGACGAGGACTAGTCAATGGTAATATCGACTCAATTCAATTCTGTTTTCTTAATGATAGATTTTTAATGAGTGCTAAACATTCAGGTTGTGACTACATTGAATGGTGTATTTCTTACCTGATGGCAATGATTGCTCAATGGATACCATCCAATAGTACTATCCCCTTAGTGAATACCTTCAGATAATAATACCTCCCAGGCATAACCCACTTACTGATAACACATCATCGATTACTGTTACAAATGATAAGACCCCTTCTTTAATATATTAATACCAATCCAACACGCCAGGCATAACAATAGCTATGAAGATAACCACGCCAGACAGCACTTACCTACAACAAACGCCTGCATCAGTTACTCTGGAATTATCTTTTTTCAATAACATGAAAATAGACACCACGTCATATCAAATAACCTCAATCAAATTAACCCCGTATCATCACTGCCCGCAGAAGCCCTCAATCCTGATTATGAGCAACAAAATGGAAATACCTCATGGCAGCCCGACCTGATACCAGAAATGCCCCCTGAAGCGAACCAGGCACCATGATGGGGATGAAAACGAAAGCATGCAGGAGAACAAGATAACCTATTGAGACGATACTCATCCAGTAAACAGAGAAGCATCTGAGAGATAAACAAAGAAAATGACAACTTTAAAACCATGGTAAAACCTTGTCAAAACCAGTATAAATCAACAATAAAACCTCACGATGACTACCAGATGTGTTTTTAAGTGACGATAAAACCATCATCGTGATACTGTGTAGCTACAACAATCACCACCATAACCACTACTATGTAGTTTACGATTACAGGTATCCACAATGGTTGTACATTACGACAATGGCAGACAACATCTTATAAAAACCCGTGACCTGAGAGTCTGTGCTTTTTATGCCGGGTGGCTGGGTGTTAATAAAATAATTAACACCCGTGACATTCCTCACCAGGATGCAGAAAGTTGTCGACAGGCACTCAACAAACTGATTAATCAGTTCATACCGAATGCAGAACAGCGGGCAAGACTTTTTTCTGATATGGAAACAGCCCGTGATGAAAACATCCTTCCGCTGGAAAGTTTTGACTGGCTAGAACAGGATGAACGGGCAACATTCTGGTTATGGGCGTATATTTGCAAGGCCGGAGACTACGAACTTGGTATTGACAAACCAGCAAATGCAGAGTTCGGAAAGAACTGGTATCAGCGAATGAATCTGAGTGTATCTCCGACAAGCCACCAGGAAAGAATTAATATTATCATCTCTTTTTTCGACAACATTATTATTCCGACCCCACCGGTAAATCATCTCAAGCGCCAGGTCATGGACAGGCTGAAAGACCAGTGGAAAAATATTTACAGCAAACCAGCTCCGCTGAAATGGTTACCTAATGAAGAAGACGCGGTACTGTGGGCATGGAACAGCCTCAAATCGCTTCAGGAAGAAAGAAATGCGCCCACTATCGGGCTCTCATTAAATATTTCAACGCCAGGAATGAGTACCTGGTTTACCCCCCTGAGTCATTCTGAACGCAATTTAGCCCTGCGCACGGCGATCGACTTATGGGACGATGCACCGGATACAAAGCGTTTATTCCTTCTGAACCTGAATAAAGCCTGGAACCAGCAAAAATTACGTCAGTCCCGTACCGATAAAAAAGCACTCAATACGTACCTGAAGAACGAAACAAAAACTCGACTGGACTTTATGGCAGAACGTAGCGGAGTTCGCATCAGTGATATGCTGGAAATGCTGATTAATGACCATTACCGAAAAACCTGTGGTGGTGAGTGAGGGCTTTGCGCTAAAAACAAGGTGAGCGGAGGCAGTAATACAGACCAGAAATGACATTCAAAATAATTTCAGACCTATATTACCGGTGTGAGAACGGCAGCAGAAGTGCTGCCGTTTTGTTATTTCACTCACGGAGGTTAATGTGTCCAGTAAGAACAAACGGGGTCCCGATACCCTGTTACCGTCGTTATTCCTTCTCCCGGGTCAACTGTCCCACAAAATACCCGTGCGTATGCTTCTCGCGCTAAGTCACAGCTATGCTTTCTGTTCCGGTACCCAGGTCTCTCTGATACACGGTCCGCCAGCTCATGAAGGCGGCTATTTATTGCCAGTAATAAGGGAGAAAGAAATGCATTGTCCGAATTGCGGTTCGCAAAACATACGACTGCGCCATGTGGGTAAAAAGACGGGTGGGGTCATTGGCGCAACAGCCGGAGGCATTGCCGGGCTTGAAGGAGCCTCCACCGGTGCGCTGATAGGTTCAGTCATTCCGGTTGTCGGTACGATAGCCGGAGGCCTCATTGGTTTTCTGTCCGGCGCCTGTGCTGGTGCGGTGGCAGGCTCTCTGGCCGGAGAACAACTGGACGGTACCGTCTTTGATGAATACGGCTGCACGCAGTGCGAGCATATCTTCAGTGCACCGTAACGTTAATAAGGGTCAGCCCATCCTGCACAAAGCCTGAGCCGCTGACCGTACTCGCTACGGCACGACTGATGACAGGGCGTGTCAGCATGCTGTCGTCATTTCAGCTACCTGGCACTAACCCTTTGTTAATTCTCCTGTTTACTGAAAGATGAATTTTACTTTTTCTTTTCCGCCATTACGGGGGATGGACATAACGTGTCCCTCCCCGCCCGCATAATAACCGCATGAAATATCAACCTATTTATCGCACACGGAGCGTCCATGCAACGACCCGATGAAGAGGCCCGCTACGACCGGCTGGCCGTCAGATTGTCGGTCATTATCAGCCGGTTAATGGCCGGAGAAACGCTGACCCTTCAGACACTGTCCGGTGAGTTTGGTGTATCGATACGCACCCTGCGTCGTGACTTACATCAACGGCTGGTCCACCTCGACATTATCGGGGAGAACGGCACGTATCGGCTCAGTGAGAGCGCCACGCGTGATCACTCTCCGGGGGCCGTTTCCTTTGCCCGCAGTACCGGTATCGCACGCATTATCCCGTCGCAGAACCGGCAACTGATGCACCTGCTGATGAATGAAACGGGCACCTCACCCTGCTTTATCTGGCACGACTTACCGCCAGCATGGACACAGGCTGACAGTTTTCATCGTCTGGCCGAAGCCATTTGTCATCACCGGGTGGTCAGTCTGCTGGTCGGCGGTGTCCGTCACGATGAGCAGGAGCCTTACCGCCTGATTTACCGGCATCAGCACTGGTATCTGGTCGTCTGTTGCCGGGGGAGCCTTCGGGTGTTCCGGCTGGAAGACATTATCTCGGCCTCACTCTCAGAGCAAACCTTCCGTCGCCGGAGCGAAATCAGTTCGCTCATTACTGAAGAGGGATTTATCAGCGCACTGCCCCACTTTCGCTTTATCAGTGATGTCATTCACACCTTCAGGGAACAACACCCTGAACATCCATCCAGACCCAAAGGAGTCAAATCGTGAAACCTGTCGAAGGCCCTCTGCTGCTCTTCACCCTGATGTTGTCTGCCGTAACCCTGAGCGGCTGTGGCGACAAAAATGAACGCGAGTTTATCCGGGGATGCAAATCAGGCGGCGGTACTACCGCCGTCTGCGGATGTATCCGGGATGACCTCAAAACGAAATATACGCACGGGGAGCTGGAGAAAATGAACCAGCAATACGGTTATGTCCCCCCGCGCTTCATGGACAACATGCTGAGCGCTGCTCAGCAGTGCAGAAAATAAGGAAATCTGAACATGGCGCTTGTCATTAAATATTTCGCGATTGCCTTCGCCATCGCGCTTGTGGTCGTGCTGTTTAACGTGTTCGGGAGTACCGGCGAGATACGCAGTTTTGGTCAGGGAATGGAATATCTGTTCTGGATGACGCTTGGGCCCGGAGCCGGTATGACGGTCGGTGCTGCTCTTCGACAATGGCTGATGCCGGATGCGGTATACACCCGCGAAGGAATGACCGGATTACTCAAGGCCCGTCTGTTCTGGCTTGTGGGCCCACAGTATATCGGCTGGCTGGCCGGACTTATCGTCGTGGGTAAACAACTCATGTAACACGGCTGCCCCCCAACAACATTTTTGACTGAGAAGGAAAAATACCATGCGATTCATGCACGCCATCCTGTCAGCAGGATTACTGACCTTTGCCATCACGGCACAGGCGGTCCCCAATATGTGGAGCAGTGGCTTCGGTATGGGCGTCACCGAGTACATCATCACCAGCCCGGAAAACGTGATGATGAACCTGAACTGCACCGGCAACCCTGACGACCAGAATATCCTGCAGCATCACGTCATGCTCACCCTGCCTGACGGCAGCGGTGCCGATTCACAGGATGAGAAAACCGCCATCACCGTCGTCACGGATGACCAGACGTTCCCCCTGCCGTCCTCTCTGGGCTGGCGTAACGGCGACAACGCCTGGCTGTCGTTCATTGATGCCATCAGAAAAGCAACGTCGTTTGAGATTTACGTCAACGACAAACAGGTGGGGCACTTTACCCCTTCGGCTGGAAACGTTCACAAGGTTCTGGCTGATATGCCCGAATGCACGACACTGACCGCCGGGTAACCCGGCGCATCCCCGGTTTACAGCAAAATCAATCAAGGACAATACGATATGACCGACATTTCGACACTCAGCCAGCGACTGACGACGCCAACCCTGCATTTTGTTCTACTCACCGTCGCCACCTGCGGCATCTGGCCGTTACTGTGGCTGTACCGAAAACAGCAGATTATCAGCGACACCACCGGATATCCGGTTTGCGGCAATCTGTTTATCATCTGGCTCGCCGTCTGTTTTGGGCTCGGACGACAGTTCGGCGTGATGGCCTCACCGGACCTGGCGGGCTACTACACGGGCAGCGATACACTGTTGGCCTTAAGCGGCATTCTGTCGCTCACCTGCGGCGTGATGTACATCGTCTGGGCCTTTAAGGCCAGAGCAGCACTGCGACACTATGCGCTGAACACCTTCCGGTTTGACCTGAAGATGAATGCGTTTTATACCGTGGTGCTCAACGTCTTCTACATTACATACTGCATCAACGATATGCCGCAGGCACTGGCGAAGCACCGCATTATTCATGGTCAGGCCCCTGTGCCGCCGGAGTCTCCGTCACCGCAGTAACGCAGCTCTCCTCTTATTATCCGGCCGGGGCATTCCTGTGTGCCCCAGATTCATCCGGATCCCCCCTCTGAGATTTGACCCAATGACATTACTGAAAATCGTGCTCAACACCCTGCGTCAGGTGCTGACGTGGTGCGCCAGCAGCCGGGCGCAGCAGTTTGTGGAAGACCACTTCCGCGAAGAAGGCTATGACGAAGACAGTATTTACATCGCCAGACAGGCGGCAACCCTGCTCGCAGGTGCCTTAATCACAGCGCTCATGGAACAGATACTGCAGCTTATTGCCACACACTTAACCCACTGATGCCCTGCTCACTGAGCGGGGCATTTTGTTTTATGCCATTCATCAGGAACTGAATATGCAAGTCACTGACGATACGTCGTTACCGCCAGGGCAATTCACCCGCCGACAGGCTGAAGCCGTGGTCACGCTTTACCACAACGTCACTATAGAAGATGACCAGGGTACGCACTTTCGGCTGGTTATTCGCGACAGCGAGGGGACGTTAATCTGGCGGGCCTGGAATTTTGAAGCCAGTGCCGGGGAATGGCTTAACCGCTATCTGCTCAGCCACGGGATCCCCAAACACTGACACACCACAGCTTAACCCAATAGCGACCACACAAAAAAGCCATGCTCCCACAGGAGCATGGCTGTTTTGTTTATGCCGTTAAATCAACAATAAGGAATTTACCATGAGACTAGCCAGCCGCTTTGGACGGACAAACCAGATCCGTCGCGATCGTCCGTTAACCCGCGAAGAACTGATGCAGGTCGTTCCCAGCGTATTCAGTGCAGATCGCCACGGTTCCAGGAGCGAAAAATACGCTTACATACCCACCATTACTCTGCTCGAAAATCTTCAACGCGAAGGCTTTGAACCCTTCTTCGCCTGCCAGTCACGCGTACGCGACCCTGACCGCCGGGAGCACACCAAACATCTGCTGCGCCTGCGTCGTACCGGTCAGATAACCGGCCAGCAGGTTCCCGAAATCATTTTGCTTAACTCGCACGATGGTAGCAGCTCATACCAGATGCTGCCGGGGCTGTTCAGAGCCATCTGCACCAACGGGCTCGTCTGCGGACAGTCGTTCGGTGAAATTCGTGTACCGCATCGTGGCGATGTGGCCGGGAAAGTGATTGAGGGGGCTTATGAAGTGCTCGGTGTCTTTGATCGGGTGGAAGAAAAGCGCGAGGCCATGCAGTCACTTCGACTACCAGCACCCGCGCAACATGCCCTGGCGAACGCCGCACTGACATACCGCTTTGGTGAAGAATATCAGCCGGTGACCGCAGCGCAGATACTGACACCGCGACGGTATGAGGACCATCAGGACGACCTGTGGACCGTTTATAACCGCATTCAGGAATCGTTGCTGAAAGGCGGGCTGAGCGGACGCACCGCACAGGGTAAACGTACCCACACTCGTGCGGTTAACGGTATCGACGGGGATATCAAACTCAACCGCGCGCTCTGGGTGATGGCCGAAGAACTGCAGCAGGCACTGAGCTGATGCAGCACATTCCTGCAAATACCCGTCTGACGGCTGTCTGGCCCGTTTCCCTGCAAAACCAGTCCGGCTGCCGTTCCATCTCCGACGATGACCTCTGCGCCTGGTGCAGACATCTTTGCTACCGTCCCGGCGAGCTCAGCCTGTGCCGACTGTCTGTATCTGACAGCATCTGGCCCTCACGGTGCGATGAAGATGGCTATGCGCAGTCCTGCCCGTCACTCCTGCTGAACCAGCATCCCCAACCCGATAAATAAACAAGGAAAAACTAACATGACCGACATTATTAACCTTCACGATACCCTTCCGTTACCGCCACAACCTGCCGGTTCTGCGCCAGCGCTGACCGCCACCCTCGTACAGGACGAGCAGCGCATCGGCTTTTGGCCGCAGTACTTCGGCAGCATACCGCAGTGGATAATCCTTGAGCCGACGGTCTTCGCGTGGATGGACCGTTTCTGCGCCGACTACAACGGCGGTATCTGGAATTTTTATACGCTCAGCAACGGTGGTGCGTTTATGGCCCCGGAAGCGGAGAACAATGAACCGTGGTCGCTGTTCAACACTATGAACGGCAACGGCGGTGAACTCAGTGCCGACGCTGCGGGGATTGCCGTCTGTCTGATGACTTACAGCCACCATGCCATGCGCACCGAATGCGATGCCATGACGGAGCACTACTACCGCCTGCGGGATTACGCGCTCAGTCACCCGGAATGCAGCGCCATCATGCACATCATCGACTGAGCATCCCGCCATGTCGTATGAACTGTCTCACCTGAATACCCTGTGGGATGCGCTGGGGAAAATAACGGTCAGGGATGAGGACGGAGACGTTGTGACCGACGAACTCTTCCTGCATTTTCTGACGGGCACCTCTCTCTTCCCTATCTGGTCATGGTTTGAATCCCAGCACGACGAGTTCGTCGTTGCCGTGAAACTGTACAACACATCAATCCCGGACGGGTCAACATAAAGGAAAAGCCAATGAATATAACCCCTTGCCCCCCCGACAGCGGGGGAATATCTCCCGCCGCACAGCGCACTATCCGACGTGCGCTGACCCTGCTGGAACGCCAGTTACGCGAGCCCGGCGCCTCCTTTACCTCCACCACCGCCGTTCGTGACTGGCTGCGTCTGCAACTCGCCTCACTGGAGCGTGAAGTATTCACTGTACTCTTCCTCGATAACCAGCATCGTCTGATAGCCCACGAAACGCTCTTCACCGGCACCATCAATCATACGCAGGTCCATCCCCGCGAGGTGGTTAAGGCCGGTCTGAAGCATAACTGTGCCGCTGTCATTGTGGCGCATTGCCACCCGTCAGGCCTTGCCGAACCCAGCAATGCAGATCGTCAGGTCACTACGCGTATTCAGCAGGCGCTGGAGCTGGTTGATATCCGACTGCTTGATCACCTGGTGGTGGGCGGCATGGAGATCGTCTCGTTTGCTGAGAGAGGGTGGCTTTAAGGAGAGAATAACGATGAAAATCATCAGCAAACGCCAGGCGATGGCGATATACCGCCAGCATCCGCAGTCCCGGTTGTTTCGCTTCTGTGCCGGCAAATACACATGGTCCGGCAGCATCTGCCACTACGCAGGTCGGGAAGTGCAGGATATCAGCGGCGTGCTCGCCGTCTTCGCAGAACACCGTCAGGACCGCAACGGCCCGTACGTCGTATTACGCAGCGTTACGCTGAATTAATTCACGTTTAAGGAAGGCTAAAATTGTCGAATACAATACCGCCTGTAAACCACGATATCGCCGCCCCTTGGTGGGGGCTTAAACGCGATATCACCCCCTGTTTTGGCGCACGTCTGGTGCAGGAGGGCAACCGGCTGCATTACCTGAACGACCGCGCCAGCATCACCGGCACCTTCAGCGACGCGGATTTACGCCATCTCGACCAGGCATTCCCGCTACTGCTGAAGCAACTGGAGCTGATGCTGCTTTCCGGTGAGCTGAATCCCCGTCATCAGCACTGCGTCACGCTGTATGCAAAAGGGCTGATATGCGAGGCCGACAGCCTCGGCTCGCACGGGTACGTCTATCTCGCAATTTACCCGACACCTGCAACAACAGAATAAACCTCCCGGCAGTTTTCCTTCGTTTAACTCACCAGTAAAGGTTTCCATTATGCAAACACAACCTGTTCCTCCGAAACGGGAGGTTTCGCCACGCCCGTCACCCGTGGCGATCTGGCAGCGCCTCCTGAGTCACCTGCTGGACCGTCACTACGGTCTGACGCTCAACGACACGCCATTTGGCAAAGATGGTGTGATCCAAGAGCATATCGATGCCGGTATCTCACTGTGCGACGCGGTGAATTTCATCGTGGAGAAATACGACCTGGTACGCACTGATCGTCGCGGTTTTAACGCGGAAACTCAGTCGCCGCTTCTCACCAGTATCGATATTCTCCGCGCCCGCAAAGCCACCGGGCTGATGACCCGTCATAGCTACAGGGCCGTTACCGACATCACCACCGGCAAATACCGTGAGGTGCAACCATGAAGCTGTCCCTGACGGTGGAAGCCGATGCCATCAACGTACTGGCCCTCAACATGGGCCGGATCGTCGTAGACATTGACGGTATTGAACTGACCGACCTGATCAATGTGGTGAACCAGAACGGTTATTCGCTTCTCGTTGCTGACGAACCGGGGAAATTGATTGTTGAAGATCCAATTCCGCCCGTTGCCCGCCTGAACGGCATTCAGTGCAGCACTGCACATATCACGGCGGAAGACAATGCTCTGCTGTTTACCCTTTCACACCAGCATGAAGACTTTGGCGAGTCTGAATGGATTAGTTATACCGGCTCGGGTTATCTGCTCCACCTGGGCGCGTGGTCGTTTCCGGTCTTACGCCTCAAACGCCTCGGTCTGTCAAAAGCCTGCCGTCGGTTATTAGTGACGCTTATGCGTCGCTACGCCGCTGGCATTGTTCATCTGGATGCCTTTGGCGAAGTGCTACCAAGTTTTACAACCTTTGACTGGTAACCCCACCTCAATCACCACAAGGTTTTTACATGCCGGAATTAACCACCGAAGTGGCTCTCAACATTCTGATTGGCTGGCTGCAGGACAACATCAGTTGCAACACCGGCATTATTTTCGACAACGACGAAGACAAGACGGATTCAGCAGTGCTGTTGCCCTGGATTGAGCAGGCGCGAAACGATGTTCGTAATCTCCGCCATCTTCAGCTTCTGCAACAGACCAGAACCTGTTAGCCACCGAACCATACTCACCACACACCTATAAGCCCCAGCCCTTACCGGCTGGCGCTTTGCTTTATATAAAGGAAATTAAAATGTCAGATCTTACCCTCACCGAACCTGAAGTGTTAACCGGCCATACCGATGTGATTTGTTCTACCAGTATTGAGCGCATCATCACCGGACGTAATTTCGCGATTGCACAGATTGAAACGCTGATACAACAACTTGACGATATCTCGACGCTGACCCGCAGCATCGGCGGTGGTAAAGCGAATGAATAGGGAATGCGGCAATACAGCTACGACTGCTGGCTGATGGAGGATACTGATACGGCCATGAAAGCCATTACTCGCAATATCGATCGTGGTATATGGCGGGATCTGATGCAACGCTCGGGAATGCTGGCGCTCATGGACGCACAGGTCCGCGACGAGTGGTACAACAGCCTGGAGAAAGACGATATTCCGGCTATCAGTGAAGAGAATATTCTCAACACATTCGAACAACTGCATCTGAATAAAGGTGAGGTGTTTGAACGAGGTGTGATTAACGTGTTTAAAGGTCTGAGCTGGAATTTTAAGACAAACAGCCCCTGTAGGTTTGGCGGGAAAATCATCGTGACGGGGCTTGTCAAATATGACCGGTGGGGATTTGGTCTGAACTGGGGCTGGCAGCGTGACCGGTTAACGGACCTTGAGCGCATGCTGATGCTGCTGGATGGGAAGGCCATCCCCGACAATCGCGCCGACGTCACGCGCCGGTTAAGCGACCATATCCATGAGAACAGGCATAGCACCCGTTATGAGGATGAGATGTCTGTGATTAAGTATTTTCAGAAGGGAACTGTCCATATCACGTTCAGGCGATCGGAGCTGGTCGATAAGCTGAACGACATTATCGCGAAACACTATCCAGGGGCGTTGCCCACTAAACAGTAAGGAACCAAATTATGGTATCATTTTCAAACATGGATGGTGCTCACTGCGATTCCGTAGTAGATCACTATACCTTGCCATCAAATAGTATTCAGATGGATGTAAAAGTTCCTGTTCAACCATCAAATTTTGACCCTTTGCAGAAGGGGGCCTTAATGGGGGCCTCAACGTTTATGGAACAAGATAAAAACCATTCTAATCAATGCAATTACAAAACAAAATCCATTCCGAGTCCGGGCACCACTATTTAAAGAACCCAGCCTATGGCTGGGTTTTTGCTTTTCTGCGCTTATTAAAACCTTACCTTAAATTTATTCCTGTATCTCTTCCCGATGAGGTCGTGCGGCCGGCATTGCCCGGTGGCGCTGCGCTTACCGGGCCTACAAAACCCGCATGCCAGATAAGGGGAAGCCGCCATCCGGCATGTTTTTCCGCGCACAAAGCAAAAAACCCCGCACCTTCCGGTACGGGGTTCTTTCTGTTTGATGCCTGGCAGTTCCCTACTCTCACATGGGGAGACCCCACACTACCATCGGCGCTACGGCGTTTCACTTCTGAGTTCGGCATGGGGTCAGGTGGGACCACC